>NZ_AP019717.1:300000-600000 GCF_006742065.1 Clostridium butyricum
GCTATTATTTTTTCTTTTGTATGAATACCGCCTCCACTTTTTAATGCCGTTAGATTATTATCAATTTCATCACACCCATCAAATGCAACTGATATAGAATCAACTGCCCATGCAGGTACTACTTTTAATCCATTTTCAATGCATTGTCTTTCTGTTACTGATGATGGTGTTACAATCTCTACATCCAATCCTGTCTCTTTAATATAAGAAACAAGATATGAAATAGTACTCCCTCCACCAAGTCCTATAATAGACTTATCTTTTATATATTTTAAGGCCTCCATTGCACATTTCTTTTTCATAAAAATCATCCTCTCTCCATTTTATATTTTTTATAAAACTTCACAGAATATAAACACTTAAAACTTCACCAAAAAATTATACTTTATCATCAGCAATTGATTGCTCATGTCTGCTTAATGTTTTATATACATCGTGCTTTCCTACTGTCATAAAAAGAAATAAAATCTCAATTACAGTCATTGCTGAAATTCTTGAAAAATAATACTCCTCTAAAAATAGCTTTTCTCTAGTTGCAGTCTTTATATGATAATTACTTAACTTTGCCAATGGCGATTTATCACTATTTGTTATAGCTATTGTAACTGCCCCTTTTTCTTTTGCAATCTTTATAACATCAATCAGCCTTTTAGATGCTCCTGAGTTTGAAATTGCTATTACAACATCATTCTCTTTCAAATTATATGTATATGCAATTTGAGTTTCCCATATTGTATTAGCAACAGATGTAACTCCAACCTGATTGAATTTATAGCACCCATCTAATGCTACAGGTATTGTATTTCCTACTGCTACAAACTGTACTATTCCTGCATTACGCAATATCTGTAGAATTTCCTTAAATTTTTCTTCGTTTATTG
The DNA here is from genome assembly GCF_006742065.1 of Clostridium butyricum. Taxonomy (NCBI): domain Bacteria; kingdom Bacillati; phylum Bacillota; class Clostridia; order Eubacteriales; family Clostridiaceae; genus Clostridium; species Clostridium butyricum. The sequence continues at coordinate 300,882 of NZ_AP019717.1, forward strand.
TAAGAATTGTCTGTTTCATTTCTTCGATTTTATTAAAAAGAATATTGTTAAGTGATTCCTTAATATTTTCTTCACTTACATCACCTGAAACCCTAGTATCTTCTTTTTGGGACTCTGATAATTCTTTTGCCAATGTTATTTTTAAATGATGAAACCCCTTCATATTGCATTTCCTACAAAATCTTGTTACTGTAGCATCACTTGTTCCAGCTGCTTCTGCTAATTCTGAAATGGTCATTTCAATTAATTTGGTTCCATACTTTAAAATATAATCAGCAATCTTCTTTTCGGCTTCAAAAAAACTGTTATATTCAGCGTAAATAGTGTCAATAATAGATTTATCTTTCTCCATTTTATCTCCCTTCTCCTAAGTATATTTATTATAATTAATATATCACAAAAATAATTTTTGTAAATATTTTTTTAAAGAAAATTATTTTCATATACTCTATTTCTTTTATAACAACTTCATCTTTTGATTTTTATTATATTTAAAAACATAAATTAAAGACTTTTCAGTATATCACCAAAAAGTCTTTTATCTCATTTACTTATGTACATTTAATTATTCTATTTTTTTAACTTAAATCTGCTTATCATAGATTCTAATGTATCTGCTTGAGCTGAAAGTTCTTCACTTGCAGCCGCACTTTCTTCAGCTATTGCAGAGTTTGATTGTACTACATCAGCAATTTGGTCTATTCCACCATTTATTTGATTTATTGACACAGCTTGTACCTCCGATATATTACTTATATTATCAACTAACTGCACAGCTTCTTCTGTCTTTTTAACAGCTTCTTTTAATGATACTGCTGTAGTATCAGCAATTATCTTCCCTTTTTCTACTGATTTTATTGAACTTTCAATCAATTCTGCTGTATCCTTAACAGCCTGTGAACTTTCTTCTGCAAGCTTTCTAACCTCTTCTGCAACAACAGCAAATCCCTTTCCCGATTCTCCTGCTCTTGCAGCTTCTATTGCAGCATTAAGAGCTAAAAGATTTGTTTGTTCTGAAATACTGGCTATTGTGTTTATTATTTCTCTAATGTTTCTAGAAGAATTATCTATTTCCTCCATAGCTTTCACCATTTCATTCATTTTTTCATTGCTTTCTTCTATTTGAACTCCTAGTTCACTTGTTATTACATTAGTTTCTTTTGCATGCTTAACTGAATTTTGAACTTTTTCATTTACTTCTCCAAGTGACGCGGTTAATTCTTCTATTGCGCTTGCCTGTTCAGTTGCTCCTTCAGATATTGTCTGAGATGTCTCTGCAACTTGCTCTGCTCCACCCTTAACTTGTACTGTTGCTTCTTTTATTTCAAAGAATGTATAATTTAGTGATTCTATTATTTTTTGAATCGAATCTTTTGTAGTTGAAAAATCACCTATATAGTGCTCTAAACGACTGCTATTGACATTAAAATTTCCATCTGATAATTCCCCTAAGATTTCATTAATATCTAAAACAATAGTTTTCAAGAAGGAACATGTATTTCTAAAACTATTTGCTAAAATACCTAATTCATCTTGTGACTCAAATTTAATTTCAACATCAAGTATACCTTTTTCTAATTTTTTTGCTGCTTCTTCTAATTCTACAATCGGTTTTGTTAATAACTTAACTAATCCAAAGACCATATAAATACATGATACTATACTTCCTATTGAAATTAAAATTAAAACTATAAATGTTATATTTTTTGTTGTTATTGCACTATGATAGTTTCTTTCTGCATTATTTTTTGCATAATCTCCTATCTTAACTAAAGTATCTTGAAGATTATTTAGTTCTTTTTCATACTCTGAATTATAAAGTGCAATTGCCTCTTCCTTTTTGTTCTCATTTACTAATTTAATTAATTCATCTCTTATCCTAGTTTGTACTGCTCGCTCATTTTTTAATTGCTCCAATAACTCCTTATTATCAAAATTACTCTCTAATTTTTCTATATTATCCGTAACGCTTTGAGTATATTTATTTGCTTCATTTATATATTGTACCGCTTTATTCTGATCTTCTGTTGTTACTGCTAATAATATGTTTTTTACAACTATTTGTGTGTCTTTTCTTATCTCAAGTTGTAAAACTGAATTTACGAAAGGTTTGTCATAAAAAGCCTTGATTTTATTACCTGTTATTTGAAGTGCAATAAATGATGATACTACAGCCAATATAAATAGTGACATAATATAAATAAATGTAGTTTTTAATTTTTCATTTATTTTTTTATCTTTAAGATGCCTTTCAAAAAAATCAACCTTTGCTTTTTCGTTGTGTTTTCCAGACTGTCCGCTCATGAATTTCTCTCCTTAATTTGATAGAATTTATTTATATACAAAAATTTATGTTATATAGTATATTATACCATATAACCAGTTTAAATTCACGCTTTTTGTTGGTTATTGTACTTTTATGTGTTATATGCTTGTATTTTGTATTATAAAGCACAACTATGTAATCTTTTAAAAAAAGTTTAATATATGCCTATTACTTGTACTTATCATAATATATCTTTATTATGATCTAAAAAAATTTCACAATATTAAAAATATTATATGGTTAAATTTAACCCTATAATATTTTCTATTTAAATCAAAAAATCACCTTTTTGTTAATTTTGTATATCAATTAATTTAACAAAAAGATGATTTTATAATAAATTATAACAAGTGTATCACAAAACAATTTTTTATAAGATTAATAATAATTATCTTTTATTATCTTATTGGTCGTTTTGATTCTATACTTTTATGCATTCCAATAGATTTAACATTAAAATTTGATCTGTACTCTGTTTCTGCCCAAAATATATTCTCAGCAACAAGTGCTTCTGGATTAAGTTTTACTCCATCAAGAATTATTTCCTTAAATTTATGATATCCAGCCCTATCAATTAAATGGCCTCCATGAAGGTACTCAGGTTTATAATCAAGTGCCCATGCAGAAAATTTCTGCCAATTTCCAAATACACCAAGCACAACTTCTTCAGTTGCAAAATTTATAAATGTCTTTCCCATTCTAGGTGTCTGCTTTCCTGTTCTTCCACCTATCACAATTCTATAAAATTTTTCAGGCTTTCTTGTCCACGCACTTGCTGGACATGCTAATACACATTCACCACAGCCAACGCAACAGCACGGATCCTTATCAATCAATCCTTTTGAATTTAATGAAAGAACTCGTGTTGCATGATGTTCACAAGCTTTTACACAGGCACCACACCCTATGCATCTCTCAGGATGATATTCCATTCGTGCTTGACCTATAACACCAAAATCTTGCATATGTGCTTTAGTGCAATCATTGGGACATCCTGCAACAGCAACTTTTATATGATAATGAGAAGGAAAAATAAGTTTTTCTATTTTATTAGCCATTTCCTTAGTATTAATATTCCCTTTTATACAATGACTGTTCCCTATGCATGCCATTATATTTCTCGCACCTATTGTAGGATATCCATTTTCAGTAATTTCCATATTACAGTTACATGCATCTACTTCAACTTCTTTAAGGTAATTTGTAATAAATTTATTAACTTCATTAATATTTTCATACTTTATACCTGGTATATCAAAGGTTTGTCTTGTTCCTATATGAAAAGTTCCATTTCCCCATGTTTCAGCAATTTTTTGAATATCTTTAAGATATTTTGCATTAACAGTTCCTCCTGGTACACGCATTTGAAGCATAAACTCTCCTGGAACCTTTGATTGACGAAAACAATTTATTCTTACATTTTTTATATTAATATCATGATTCATATGTAAATCCTCCTAATCTAATAAAGTTTTTGCCTTGGTATAGTTAAACACTGGTCCCTCTAGACATACATATGTTTCATCTATTCTACAATGACCACATTTACCTACAGCACATGACATTTTTCTTTCAAAAGAAGTCCATATCTTTTCTTCTGGAACTCCAAGTTTCAAAAACTCTAATGCAGTAAAGTGCATCATCATTGGAGGTCCCACAATAACTATTTCATAATTATCTCCAAACTCTTCTTTAAATACCTTTTCTAAATGTGCAGTAACAAGACCACTTTCAAAACCATCTACTTTTTCATTATCAAGAGTATAAACTGTATTAAACTTATCTTTCCATTTTATAAGCTCATTTTTAAACAATACTCCTTGTGAATCTTTAAATCCAAAAAGAAGATTTAAACTCTTTACATATTCATTATCATATAAAAATTGGTTTATCATACTTCTTACAGGTGCAACTCCTGTTCCTCCTGCTACAACCACAATATGTTTATCTTTAAATTTATCAACTGGCCATCCTTTTCCATATGGACCCCTTAAATAAATCTTATCTCCTTTTTTTAGCTTAAATATTTCATCTGTAACCTTTCCAACAGATCTTATTGTAAAGTCCATATACCCGCTTCCAAATCCACTTACTGATATTGGTGCTTCACCAAATTTAGGAATAGATAATTCCATGAACTGACCATGTTCTGGTACTATATCAGTTTCAACTCTAAATGTATATTCATGTAAACTTTCTTTATTTATACTTATTATTTTGCATGGTTTTGAACTTAATATATTACTCATAATTATCTCTCCTTTACTATTTCATCTACAGCATCTGCTACTTTGTTTATAGTTGCAGTCATTGAAATGTGATGTGGACATCTATCCGTACATCTTCCACATCCTACGCACATATGATTATCTCCAAATTTCTCCTTATAATCATGTATCTTATGAAGTACTTTATACCTCATCTTATCTCCTGCAGTTTTTCTGAATTTATGTCCACCTGCCATTTCATCAAATCCATCAATATGACACGATGCCTGAACTCTTCTTCTTTCACCAATATTTCCTTCTGCATCATAAATAATATCTCTTGTTGTATAGCATGAACATGTGCTACAAGATACTGTACAACTTCCACATTCAATACATCTTCCATTAAATTCATTCCACATAGGGTGATTTTTTAATTTTTCTACTACTTCTTTACTATCTATTGTTGGGATTCTTACATCAACCTTATTTTTTTGAATAAATTCAAGATTAAAATCAGCTTTATTATTAGTAGTAAAATATTTTTCAAATTCAACATCTTTGATATTAAAAAGTAATCCATCATCAACTACTCTAACTGCCATTTCGTAATTATCTGTTTTATTGCTATTCATTGAAACACAGAAACATGTATCAAAGCCTTCTGTGCATTCAATACATACAAATTTTACTCTGCTTCTTACTTTCTTATAAAAATCATCCTGAAAATTTCCATTATGAAGATAAATCTTATCTTGTCTTTCTTGTGCATTAATATCACATGGCCTTCCAAAAATCAGAATCTTTCTTTTATCTCCATAACTACTCTCCTTTATCTCATCCTCAGTAAAATAATACAAAGTCTGGGAAATAGGTGTTATAACTTCTTTTGCCGGATATGTTGATTTTTCATTAAATACGATTTCGTCTACTTTAGTTACTTCTGAATATTTTATAATATCCGTATTAGAATATCTCCCTTGTTTTTCAAATCTTTTTGGCGCAAAAATTCTATATTCTTCTATTAGTTTGTTAAATAATTCACTTACTTCATTAAAAGTTAATTTGTAACCCATTTTGAATCCTCCCTATTTATTACTTTTCTATACCACTATAATACGCTTATTTATCTTATAACAAAAATACCTTATTTAATATATAATTAATAAGCAAATACTTATATAAAATATCTATTATCATATCTAAATTACTATATATACTTATTAAAATTTTAATTTTGACATATAAAATAAGGATACTTACTTAAAAGTATCCTTATTATGCTTAGCAATACACCGAATATATGATTTTTATCTTAGTTAATAGAATCTAAAGAAGTTTATCAAGTTCTTTAAGTATACTGTTAACTATAAATTTTTTCTGCTCATGTCTTGTATCAATCGGAACATTTATCTTCTTACTTACTATAGGTTTTTCATCATATTTTATGGAAAAATATACTTCTCCCTGAACACTATCTTTATTATTTATATCAACATTACTAAGGGTCCCTGTCACTCCAATTCCTATATTACTGCCCATTTTTATTTTGCACACTTCTGCCATTTTTACAGCTGTTTCTGAAGAATACACTCCATATGTTTTTATTGTCTCCTCTGAAACTCCCATGGCTATTTTCTGCTTATTAGAGTATGTTACAAAACCTCCATCCGTTATATTAGATGCTCCTTCAACATCTGTTATAACACTTATTAAAAATCCTCCAGTACAGCTTTCCATTGTTGTTATTCTAATTTTCTTATCAATCAATTTTTTTACTATATCTACATTAATCATATTATATTCTTCCTCCTATAATTACTATAACCTAAATCATCTCTACTTTTTACTTTTATAAATTCATTATATTACAAATGATACCATAACTTCATATATTAAAATTTTATTTTTCTAAGGTTTTTGAATACACCCAATTATGATTTTCTATATCCCTTCCCTTTAAAGTAACTTCATTACCATTTACCTCTATATAAATTCCATTATCACAATCAATATCTCTTCTTCTTCCATTTTCCTCCTTTGAATCGTTAACTAGTGTATACCCTACTGCTCCTGTATAAGTCATAGTAAATGGCATGTTTTCCTTAATAGAATCTTCTCCAAACTCTTTATGGGTATGTGATGAAAAAATGATAACTTCTGGATAACTACTTAATATATAATTAAGTTCATCAGCTTGCCTTACACCAATCCAAGTCCTTCCAAAAAAATCTACAGTTATAGGTTGATGAAGAAATACAAATATTGGTTTTCCAGTTTGATAATCTTCATTTAATTTTTCTTTTAGCCATAATAGTTGCTCTTCCGAAAGAGATGCCTGTGTAGTGTTTAAATCTTCTGAATTAATGTTATCACTTCCTAGTGAAATAAAGTGATATCCTTTAATCCAATTATCATGATATACTTTTTCTGTTTCTGAAAACTCAAGATACTTCTTAGTAAAACTATCAATATCTTCCTTAGAGTTAGTATCCATATCATAATTATAAAATTCATGATTTCCTATATTTTTTATTATAGTTTCTGGTAATTTTTTAGATTTCTTTATAATTGAATTTTTTAAAGAAGTATATTGTTTATCTACTCCCTGATCTACATTATCTCCATTTAATATCAATGCATCAATATTAGAATTTATACTATAAAAATCATCTATAGCTTTTTCAAAATTCTCTGTATTATCATGAATATCTCCAAGAACCACAAATGATAAATCAGCATTATTTGTAGAGTCTTTATTAATTGACACTTTCTCATTTAATTTTGCATTTTCAACAGTATTATTCTGTATACTACATCCAATAAAAACTATAGATATTATTAAAATAAGTAAACTTATTTTCTCAATTCTTTTTATATTCATTTCATTCTCCTTTTACAAAAATCTGTTATTTCCATTTTTCTTACCTCTTTCTTCTAATCCCGTCAAACATTCAGCATATCTCTAAAAACAAAAATTATATGTTTCATAACTTGATGCATACAATCTATTATTACAATACAGTAGAATAAATTTTTAACTTAATTAATAAAGAGAAATATTCTTCTTATTTCTCTTATAATATTAATAGTAACACTTGGAGTTAACTTCAATGCAAATGTTTTTTCAAAATTATAATCTAAAACATACTTTAATACTATAACCCTAATACACAATTTATATTTTTAAATTAACCTAATCATCTCATAAATTCTTCTTTTAAATAAAATATCAGGAAAATATTGCATAAAAATAACCACTCATTTAATCAATGAGTGGTCACTTTGCATCCCTATTCTGGATATATAAGTCTTTCATCAGAAATATTATCTAAAACCTCACGTACAAATTTACCAGCAACATAACGTGCCATTGGTAAATTCATATCAAGATAATTTCCACAATCTTTTGCTGCTGCCCCTGGAACTTCTCCTTCAAATCCAGCAACAAATTTATACATTTCATTTATTAATGAAACTATATCTTTTGATTCATAATCACCTGCTAATAATAGGTAAAATCCTGTTCTGCATCCCATAGGTCCAAAATATACTACTTTTTCTTTATATTCTTCATTGTTTCTTAAAAAAGTTGCACCTAAATGCTCAATTGTATGGATCTCTGCTGTATTCATCACTGGTTCGCGATTTGGAGCTGTCATACGAATATCAAATGTCGTTATAACTTGTCCATTGATATTATCTTTTCTTGAGACATATATTCCTGGTAATAATTTAATATGATCAATTGTAAAACTAGCTATTTTCTGCAATTTTTAGTACCTCTCTTTCATTTTTATCAACTTTTTTTAAAACTCTACTACTATATTTTAACTTTAGCCATCCTAAAAGTATAAATATAATACCAAATATAAGCATTAATATGGAATACCAGTTATATTCATTGGTGTAACTCCAGTCAATCCTGCTGCAACTAATAATTAACCAGCATATGGAAGTAGTCCATTAAATGCTGATGAAAATATATCTTAAATGCTAGCAACACGTCTCCTATCTATACCATACTCATCTGCGATATCTCTTGCTATAGGACCTGCTGCAATTATAGATAGATACAGTATTATTTGTAGTTGCAATATCCAGAAGACTCACTAATGCCGCAATACTTAGCTCACCTCCTTTAACACTCTTTGTATTCTTAGTCAGTTTTTCAAGAAGGAAATCACTTCTCCTTTTTTATTATTATAATTAAAATCGAATTACTATGATTTTATTGTAAAATTATCAAACTTATAAGTATTCCTAATATGTTAGCCATAATGTATATTATCTGATAATTCTTTATATAAAAACAAACGCCAGAGAATAAACTCTGGCGTAAACATGCACAATTAATCTATTCTCTCATCTTTCAGTTAAATATAATAACTGCAGGAATTAGCACCGTATATATAATAAATGACATTACATATTGGTTGCTGGGTTTCATCGGGCCGGTCCCTCCACCACTCTTGATAAGTTTCTATCGGATTGTCTTACTTTTAAATTATTATATAGTTGTTTATATTAAAAGTCAACACTATATTACCATATTTTTCTCTTGAAATTATAGTAATATAAATTTTCTTTTTATGATTGAAAAATTACCCCAACAGGAATATAATGGTATATGCAAATCATTCGCAACAAGGAGGGGCTATGAAAATAAAAATTGAACTTATTTTAGGTTTATTAGAATCAGGAAAAACAAACTTTATAAATTCTATGCTAGAAAGTGATGAATTTTACAATGAAACTATCGTTGTGATTCAAGATGAATTTGGACAAACTAATATCAACTATCCTAATGATAAAATTAGCAAAAAAAATATAAACTTAATAACAATAGAACATAATACAGATGATGATATTAATGAAAATTACATAAAAGATATTATCATTAAATATTGCCCAGAAAGAATATTTATAGAAACAAATGGTATGAAAAATTCTTCCTATATTTTAAAAGTATTCAATAATAATGTACTAAAAAAACTGTGTATTATTGATGATATTGTTTCAATAATAGATGCTGAAACCTTTAATCTATATTATAGAAATATGCAAGATTTACTTGTTTCACAGATATTTAACAGCGAAAAAATAATCTTAAACAACTTGAATAAATTTAATAAAAACGAAATTACTAATATTATTTCTCAAATAAAAAATATAAATGAAACAGCATCTATTATGGAATATTCAGAATTTGAAGATTCTCCTGATTACTCTTACTTAGAACTTTATGATAATAATAAAAATATCTTTACTTTTAAAACTTATATTTTTATATTTTTAATTATATTTTTCTTTACAGCTTTAAGTGCTTTTTCATTGTTAGATTTTTCAATATCATCTCAATATATGACTACACTTAATAAGTTCTATACTGTTTTTATAAGTATTTTAATTGAAGGAATCCCTTTTATTCTTATTGGAAGCTTTGTATCTGCCTTAATTCAAATTTATGTATCAAAAGAATTTATTATAAAGGTATTTCCACATAATATTTTTTTATCGTGTATAATTGCTGCTTTTGCTGGTATAGTATTTCCAATCTGTGATTGTGGAACAATTCCAGTAGTAAAGGGCTTTATAAGAAAAAAAGTTCCTACAGCTGCATGTATAACTTTTTTGCTCTCAGCCCCAATAGTAAATCCAATTGCTATTATTTCAACTATGTATGCTTTCCAGGATATGAAATCCGTAGTTATTTATAGAATACTTTCTGGAATTATTATTGCTATCTTAATTGGTCTTATAATGCATTTTTTTACAAGAGATAATCCTAATATTCTAAAAACCAATACTGATCCTCTAAGCTGTGAATGTTCTATATGTAGTGATTCGTATGAATATAGTAAAGCATCAATTGATACACTAAGAAATATATTTTTTCATACTAGTGATGAGTTTTTTAATATTGGAAAGTTCATGATTATGGGTGCATTTATTTCTAGTATTTTTCAAACAATTGTATCTTTTGATAGAAATCTATATTTTCCAAATGATAATAGAACTTCTCTTTTAATAATGATATTATTAGCATTCTTACTTTCAGTATGTTCTACTTCTGATGCGTTTATAGCCAAAGGATTTCTAAAATTATTTTCTTTAAATTCTGTAATGGGATTTTTAGTTGTAGGACCTATGCTTGATATAAAAAATACTTTCATGCTTTTTGGAAATTTTAAAAAGACCTTTGTTTTAAAACTCATATTTTGTATCGTTATTATATCTTTTACTGTTCTTATTAATTTTAATTTTTCATAATTGAGTATAATTATAAAAATTATACTCATATTTCATATATGAAATAATCTTCATAGGAGGTGAAAAATGAAAAAATTTAATTTTGATATATTAGCAAAAATAATAATACTTATAAGTTTTTCTCTTTTCTATCTTAAAATTCTTATAAGTAAAGAAATTTTATTATACGTTCATCCACGTATTATACCTTTTACAATATTAGGAATCTGCTCAATGATAATAATGGCTATATTTTTAATATCATCACTATATAAATCATATAAACGTACATTTAAAATTGAAAAATATATTGCATTTATTATTCCATTAATAATTATACTTATTTTTCAAATTTCTACTTTAAAATCTAATGCTAAAACATTAGATTTTAATTCAGATAATAAATCAAATTCAGTATCATCATCTAATAATGCTGAATATACACCTGATTTATATGGTGGAAAAACAGAAAGCTATGGTGATGGAACAAGCTCTCATAATAAATTGGATATATGCGATAACATAATAAATGTAAATTCCAAAAATTTTGTATCATCTCTTGATGAGATTATTAGCAATTGCAATGAATATGAAGGTAAAACTATAGAAATTTCTGGCTTTATATATAATGATAAGAACCTTAAACTAAATGAAAATCAATTTATAATAGCACGATATATGATGGTGTGTTGTGCCGCTGACATGCAGATTGCAGGACTTCGGTGCCAGTACAGTACTAATCAAAATTCTTTTGATCTTAATACATGGGTAAAAATCAGTGGTAAGGTTAAAATTGATACTTATGAAGGTTCTTATGATCCCTTAATACTAATTGATAAAATTGAAATAGATCCTAATCCAGATACTTCCTATGTATATCCTTATTGACAAAACTTTTATTAAAATTTCTTTTGAATAAAAAATTATCGCTGATAAAATCAATTATCAGCGATAAAATAAAACATACTATATTTTTTTATACATTATAAATTTGCTGTCCATAGTCCATGTAAGTTACAATATGCTTTTGCACTAATAACTTCTTCAGCAATTTTAAATACAGCTTCTGGTTTATCTTCTGGAGTTAAAAATTTTCTATATACTTTATTTTCTGTATTTACTTCAATCCATTCAATATAATGTTGTTCTGTCATTGGATGTTCAACGCTTCCTACTTTTACAATAATTTCATCACCATTTTTTTCAACTGCTGGAATATGTTTTTCAACTGCTGCATCTACTGTATTTTCCACTATTAATCTCATAGGCTTTCCGCAACAAGAAAGAGTTCCGCCTCCTCCATGAGTAACCTCTACTATAATTCCACATACATCACATTTATAAACATCTTTAATCTTAGCCATAAAAGACTCCTCCTTCATAATACACACTTTTCTATTTTATTATATATAAATTTTTTTATTAATAATTTTCTATAAAAACTTCAAAATATCCTTGTGGATGCTGACATGCTGGACATAAACTAGGAGCTTCTTCCCCTTCATATATATATCCACAGTTATTACATTTCCACAATACTGATTCTGATTTTTTAAATACTGTATTGTTTTCTATGTTTTCTAATAATTTTTTATATCTTCGTTCATGTCTAGATTCCACTTCTGAAATTCGATTATATATTTCTGCTATTTCTTCAAATCCCTCTTCTTTTGCTATTTTTGCAAAGGCTGGATATAATTCTGTCCATTCTTCATTTTCACCTTCTGCAGCTGCTTTTAAATTTTTAGCTGTTTCTTGATGAAATGAAACTGGATAAGATGATTGTATTTCAATAGATTCATCTGAAAAATCTTCTTTTAATAATTTATAAAATCTCTTTGCATGTTCTTTTTCCTGTTCAGCTGTTTCCATAAAAATATTTGATATCTGAACATAGCCTTGTTTCTTAGCAATACTTGCATAATAAGTATATCTAGTTCTAGCCTGACATTCACCTGCAAATGATTTCATTAAATTTTCAGCAGTTTTTGTACCCTTTAAACTCTTCATAACAATCCTCCTACATAGTGTTTATTTATATAATATATAAGCTTTATTCCATATAAATAACCCACATAGAATAAAGCCTAATATATCTTCTTTTACTATATATTAACACATAATTCTATTTTTTTCTATATAAATCTCACTATTTTTATTAATAAACATATATAATTTAATCAATATTTTTTAACATTTTATAAACATAAACTAATAAAATAATTTTAACTTTTAGAAATAATCTTTAATCCTAATATTCCAATTATTATAAGTATTATGCATACTATTTTTATTATATCTAAGGGTTCTTTAAATAATATTATTCCTAGTATTACAGTACCAACTGTACCAATACCAGTCCATATTGCATATGCAGTTCCTAACGGAAGTGTCTTTAACGCTACTGATAAAAAATAAAAGCTTCCAATCATACCTAATATAGTGATAATACTGGGTACAAATTTTGTGAATCCCTGTGAATATTTTAATCCTACTGCCCAGCAAACCTCCAATAATCCTGCAATAAATAACATAATCCATTTCATATATTTTACACACCTCTCATATAAAAATAAAAAAAGCCTAGGAAATATTTTTACATATCTCCCAGGCTTTTATCCTTCCGTGAACACATTTTACTGTGCGTTTTCTCTTGGACCTGACCAGCTATAAACTGCGGAACCCTAGAAAACTTATCTTTATAATTAAATTATATTTTAATCGATTAAAATTACGAATTTATACTATCATATTAATTAATTTAAATCAACTATTTTTATTTAATCATATTATATAACTTCAACACAATTATTGATATTAGAAATTCTACTTATTTTATAAAAATTAAAGAAGATGTCTAAATTAATAGACATCTTCTTTAATCTTTACTTATGCTGTCATGAGAACAGATTTAAGAATGTTAGTTTTAAAGTCCTTTTTCGTAGCTTTCTACCATTCTCTTAACCATTTCTCCACCAACGCTACCGTTTTGTTTTGAAGAAAGGTCTCCCTTATATCCTTCAGCATAGTTTTGTAGTCCTAATTCTGAAGCTACTTCTGTTTTAAATTTGTTTAAACCTGCCTTTGCTTCTGGTACTAAAGTTTTATTACTATTATAAGATGACATAATAGTTACCTCCTTAATATTTGAATTATTTTCTACACTAATATATTATCCAAACTAAAACTTAATACTCTATAAAAATATTGGCATTTATAACATTTATATATTATATTAGATTTTTATTGTCTATTATAAATTTTTTACAAACAAATAATAACACTACTATTTAATCCAAGTAGTTCCTAACTATATTCGTAGCTTGTACCAGATTTTTAAGACTTGCTTTAGTCTCTAAAACTCCTCTTGTTTTTAACCCACAATCTGGATTTATCCATAATTTATCCTTTGAAATCTTAAGCAACATCTTTTTTATAATAGCTACAAGTTCTTCTACACTTGGTACTCTAGGTGAATGAATATCATAAATACCTGGGCCTACTTCTGTTTCAAAATTACTTTCATTCAATGCAGCTATAATTGTAAGTTTTGACCGAGAAGCTTCAAAAGAAATCACATCAGCATCCATGCTATCAATCTCTTTTACTATCTCTTCAAATTCACTATAACACATATGTGTATGAATCTGTGTTTCAGGTTTTACTTTGCTTTGGCAAAGTCTAAATGCTTTAATAGCCCAATCAAGATATTCTGTATTCCACTCCTCTCTTCTTATTGGAAGCTTTTCTTTTAATGCAGCTTCATCAATTTGAATTATTCCTATTCCTTTACTTTCTAAATCCATAACCTCATCTCTAATTGCAAGACCAATTTGAAATGCCATTTCACTAAGCTCTATATCCTGTCTTGGAAACGACCAGTTTAAAATGGTAACAGGACCTGTCAGCATTCCTTTTACTGGTTTTTCAGTCAAACTTTGAGCATATTTTGAATATGATACAGTAATTGCTTTTTCCCTCTTTATATCTCCAAAAATAATTGGTGGCTTTACACATCTAGTTCCATATGATTGAACCCATGCTTTTTCTGTAAATACATATCCAGAAAGATTCTCACCAAAAAATTCTACCATATCATTTCTTTCATATTCACCATGTACTAAAACATCAATATTTAATTCTTCTTGTAATTTAATACATTCTTTAATAAATCTTTTTATATTCTCATCGTATTCATTCTTCGTAATTTCACCTTTACGATATTTAGACCGGTTTTGCTTAACTTCTAATGTTTGTGGAAATGATCCGATTGTTGTTGTTGGTAATATTGGAAGTTTAAATTTTTCTTTTTGAATAGATTGTCTTTCTTTTCTTGCTGTTTTCCTTATAAAATCATCTTTTTTAAGATTATTAACTCTTTCTTGAACCTCCTTATCACAATACATTTTTTCTTGCAAAAATATTTTTTGATTTTCAATATAAATTTTATTTTTTTCAATGTTATTATAAGAAGCTAAACTGCTTAAATCATTTAATTCATTCAATTTTTCTTTTGCAAATGAAAAATGTTTTATAATATCATTTGAAAGCTTAGTTTCATTTTCTAAAGTATATGGGACATGTAAAAGAGAACATGATGTGTTTATAACAACTTTATCTACTATCTCTTCTATACTATGCAGCAATTCTAAATCTTTTTTATAATTACATCTCCATATATTTTTTCCATTTACAATACCTGCAAATAAAACTTTTTCTTTTGGAAATCCATATCTTGAAATTAAATCCATTGACTGTTTTCCTTCAATAAAGTCAAGTCCAACTGCATCAAAATCAAGTTCCATGATTTCTTTATAGCAATCTCTTATATCTCCAAAATATGTTTGTAGTAATATCTTTACATTTCCCTTATTCTTTAAAATCCTTTTATATATACTTATAAATAATCTAATATCACCTTTAGTTAAATCTGTAACAAGTATTGGCTCATCTATCTGAACCAATTCAACCCCAATTTCATTGAATTTATTAAGTATGTCAACATATGAATCAACTATATCATCTACATAATCATTTATTTTTTTCTTTCCCTGATATTTTGCTAATTTTAAAAATGTAAATCCACCCATTATTACTGGCTTTGTTTTAATACCTATTTCTTTTGCTTCTAAATATTCTAAAAAAGGTTTTTCTCCATTTAATTTTATTTTTGTATAATCATATAATTCTGGGACAATATAGTGATAATTTGTATTAAACCACTTTTTCATTGATAGTGCTTTTACATCACCATTTTCTCCCTGATATCCCCTTGCCATTGCAAAATAAGTGTCTAAAACATTAACCTTAAGTTCTTTATACTCATTTGGAATTGCATTTAGTAAAACTACTGTATCTAGCATAATATCATAAAAAGAAAAATCATTAGATGGTATGTAGTTAATCTTCAAATCTTTCTGTAACTGCCATTGTTCTTCTCTTAATTCTTTTGAGTTCTTTAAAAGTTCATGGCTAGATATTTCCTTTCTAAAGTATGACTCTGTCCAAAACTTTAATTCTCTTGACTTTCCAACTCTTGGATAACCTATAATTGAATTTTTCATAACTTCGCCCCCTTAATTAGAAATTATAATTTACTTAGTACAACTCGTAAATTACGAAAAAAATATGGCCTGCTATAGACAAATTCTATAACAACCCATATTTATATTTCTTTATTGCATCTATGTATATTTCTCCAAGATGGCTGCATGTTATATTTTTATGCGTAATAAAACCAATTTTCATACTATCCTTTATATGAAGAGGTACTGATACAATATTTTTACCATTTAGTTCTTCACTTATTATTCCAGAGCAAATAGTATATCCATTAAGACCTATTAGAAGATTAAATAAAGTTGCCCTGTCACTTACCCTAATATTTTTCTTGTGTTCTAATGTACTTAATATTTCTTCTGAAAAATAGAAAGAATTATTTTCTCCTTGCTCAAATGAAAGATAAGGGTATTGTTCAAGATCTTTTAGAGTAACTTCTTTATATTTTGCTAATGGATTATTTGAACCTATAAATACATGTGGCTTTGCTTCAAATAACAGTTCAAATTTTAAGTTGCTTTCATCTATTAATTTTCTAATTACTTTTTCATTAAATTGATTTATATATAAAATTCCTATTTTACTTCTCAACGTCTTTACATCATCAATAATTTCATAAGTTCTAGTCTCTCTAAGTGTAAAATCATATTCAACTTCACCATAATCCTTAATTAAATCTACAAATGCATTAACAGCAAATGAATAGTGCTGTGTTGAAACACTGAATTTTTGTTTTAAAGTTTTTTTCCCAAGATATCTTTCTTCTAGCAAATCATTCTGTTCTATAACCTGTTTTGCATATCCCAAAAACTCCCTACCTTCTGATGATATTCTAATTCCCTTATTTGATCTTATAAATATATTTATTTTTATTTCCTTTTCTAACTCTTTTATTGCATTTGATAAGCTTGGTTGCGCTATAAACAATGCTTTTGCTGCTACACTCATAGACCCCCTTTCAGCTACTTCAATTACATATTTCAATTGTTGTAACGTCATATTATTAACCTCTATTCTTCTAAAGTATTAAAAAATATATTCTAAATAAAATATAAATTTAATATGATAACTAATAATAAATAAAGTAAAATATAAAAAAAGCTTAAGATATATCCCTCAATTAAAGGCACTATCCTAAACTCGCTTTTTATCATTAGATTTATTTTTAATATATAAACTAAAAAATTGCTCAACAAATAGTCTGTGTATTAGTTAACGAAATTACAATAGTAAATACACAGTCTTCAATTTATCTCCCTATCTCTCGTAGGTCATCAATAAATCTAACTATAAGCAGGTTTTCTGACTCACGTATCACAGCTCTAATTTTCCTTCCCAAAATTTCTTTCAGTGGATCTAATAAATCAGAACTCCTCGCATACAGTTGCGGGACAGTACAGGATTTTCACCCGTTTTCCTCTTACGCATGAACAATATATAAATTATCATCCAACACTTACAGTATCATATTAAATTTGTTTAATTTTAGCAGTTAACTGTATTTATGTCAAATATATTTCTTAAATTGTCTAATAATATAAAATTTATATCTTAAAACTTAAATTATTAAAATAATTAATAATTATCGTGCTATGAGCAATAATATTATATACATACAGTTGTTTTTTGTACTATAATAAAAAGAAAATAATGAAAACTATGTATTAATATATATTTAATACAAATCGTAATAGTTTATGGAGAAAATATGTTTAAATTTATTGAAAAGTATGATATAAAAGCAGCAAAATATATAAATTCACTTTATCACAGCAAAACGTTGGATAATTTCATGAAATTTTTCACTTATCTTGGTAATCTGGGCTTACTATGGATAGGAATATCTATTGTGTTCATGTTAAGTCATCAATCAAGAAAAAAGGGAGTAGTTCTTATTTCTGCACTTTTCCTTACCACAATATTAGGTGAAGGTATTATAAAACATATAGTAAAAAGAAAAAGACCTTTTATAAAAATGAATTTGTGTGATCAATTAATAATAGGTACACCTAGCACTTATTCATTTCCTTCCGGGCATACTGCATCATCATTTGCAGCCTCTGCAGTTTTTCTTGCAATTAATAGTAGAATAAGCATTCTAATTTTGTTAATTTCTACTTGCATAGGATTATCTAGAATATACTTAAAAGTTCATTATCTATCTGATGTGATTGGTGGCGCAATTCTTGGGTTATTATGTGGCAGCATTACAGTATCTTTATTTAATATAGTATAGATATGAATTTAAAATCACCTAAAAAAGCCGTACTTATTTATAAGTACGGCTTCAAGTTATCTATGCAGCGTTATTTACTGTTTTTTCTTCTGATGTTTTTAAGTAAATTTTTTCATATATTTTATCATATACAAAGCAGAATATTGCTCCGAATACATTACATGCAATACGCCAAAATACTGCTCCGAATATACCTAGAACTGGTACTGCTGATGAAAGTGCACCAAAACAATTTATCATTATTTGATATTGATATGTTGCTGCAAACCCAATAGCAATTCCTCCAAATAAAGATAAAAACATTCTATATTCTTCAGGTATTAATAAAAATGTAATACAAAATGTAACTGATCCAAATAAAATATATAAAGGTCTATTTTTCAAACGGAATTGAAGTGTTTCTTGTTTCTGCTGTATATATGATAGACATGCAAATCCAATCCAAATAACTCTTGGAATATTTAGAAGTGTTCCTAAAAACATTCCCCCACTTATACCTAGAGCTAATTTAATCTGCCATCTAGTACGTTCATCAGCAAAGCTCACTTCTTTTAATACATCTATAAATGTTTTTTCATACTTGTTTTTTCTCTGCTTATAATAGAAAATTCCACTTACTAAAACCCCACCACAAATTAGAGCATAAATTCTACGTATAAATGACTCAGTAGTAGTTGCTGATGTTCCTAATATGAGTATATAACATAAAACTATAGTTGAATGATTTGAAAATTTTGTATCATTACATGTTGAGACTACTAATGTAATTATGCATATAAAATTAACTATAAAACCTATAAAAGGATTAGTCATTAATACTACTAAAGGTCCCATAAGATATATTAAAAATACCCCCAATAAAGTTAATGTTGACTGTTTTACATTAAAGTTTAAATTTGAAAACCTAAATGTTAAAATTAGAATTACTGTGCAAACTCCAATTACACTATTTTCTTCTCCAAATATTTTTGTATAAGTACTAACAAAAACTATACAAAATAACATACATAATATATTTTTTAGTATGAAAGCCCATATATACTTGTTTTTTTCTTTTTTGTTTTCAGCATTTTTTATCATCGGCTTCATAACATTAGCTGATAACTGCATTGCTTGATAAAATGTCATACTATTCCTCCAATCATTATTTGTTTTTCTCGTTAAGTTATTCTACAAACTTGATATCTTTATTTTAATTATTCAAATTAAAATTATTTTTCGTACTTAAATATAGTTTACTTTGTAAACTAATTTTAATATAGTATTATTCTTCTGTCAATTTAATATTACTTAATTTTTTATAAAATTTCTTTAAAATATAAAATATAATCAACTCTGTACGAATTAATTTGTCAAAGTTAAGCGATTATTTGTTTGTAAATTTCCACTAAATAATAACTTTGAGATAACATCTTTATTTGTTCATATTCAAATAGCTTCTTGTTTCCCTTTAATAAATCTAACATCATTTACTCTCTTATACATAAAGATACCCTGTTGGATAGACTTTTGTATATGTCAATCCAACAGGGTATCTTTAATATATTTCTTTATTGTCTTAATATATAATTATTTTAATTTAGAAAGCTTTTTTAAAATTCCTATAGCTACAAGCTCTTTGAACAGTCATAATTTCTTCTTCTCCTTTAAAATGCCAAGGATTAGTTTTAGAATCATTATATCCATTTATTATATCAACTGCATCTATATAAAGTTCTTTTGCATTCATCTGTCCATACATTTTAGGTGGAAGTACATAAATAGGAATATTAAGATCATAATGCTTTTTCACAAATCCATTTACTTCATATCTTGTGTGTGGACATACCATAATTACATTATATTCATGATAAAGCTTGTTTGCATTCATAAATGGACTAAAATCCACACTCATTTCTTTCTGAAGATTATTTTCTATTATTTCACTTTTAATTTTCTTAACCATAGCACTAGATGAAAATCCACCTAAACAGCAAATCAATATTTTTATCATACCTATAATACCTGCTTTCAAAATAATTCTATTATAAATATTATATATCAGGCAAGCACACATGTAAACATTATCATTATTTTATCTTAATATAACTTCATTATAATTATTCAATAATTTAAATTATTTCTTATTTAAATTATCTATATAAGAAACTGCAGATAATGCTGCTATATTACCTTCTCCCGCAGCCTTTATATACTGATATGGTGCACCTACTATATCACCTGCTGCAAAACATCCTTGAAGATTTGTTGTCATTTTTCTGTCTACTTTCACATGATTTTCATCTAATTCTAATCCCGGTACCAATTGACTAGGAGACACACTATCTCTTAAAATAAAAATGCCGTCAGTTTCAATCTCAGAATTTTTAAGTATTAATTTTTCCACTCTTTCTTTTCCAATTATTTCTACTGGCATATCATTAATTATTTCAACCTTTTCATCAACTTCTACCTTTTCTTTATACATAGGTATATAATAGACTTTTGAAGCAATTGTAGATATGAAATTAACCTCATCCTCTTCATGTTTATTATATGCTATTATTGTAACAATCTTATCTTTATATAGTGGTGCATCACATGTTGCACAATATCCTACGCCTTTTCCTAAAAGTTCTTCTTCACCTTTAAAAGGCCTTCCAAAGTTAACACCTGTTGCTAGTATTATTGCTGATGCTTCATACATCTTATCATTTGCTATTAATGAAAAATAATCTCCCATTGCATATATATTATTAATTTTTTCCTCTGTTATACTTATATCCATTGATTCCATATGTTTTATAAACTCATCTCTTATCTGTGCTCCACTCTTTCCATAGAAACCCAAGTAATTATTTATCTTTTCTGCTTTTGTTAACTTATTGCTTAATTCTTTAGATCCAAATATAATAAAATTTTTCTTTCTTATTTTCGCATTAAGGGCTGCCGATACCCCTGCTGGCCCACTTCCTATTATAGCCAAATCATATCTTTCCATATAAAAACTCCCTCTACACTTTAATTTAACATATTCTCATCTTGCTCAATAAAAAATACCTTATAACAGTTCTTCTATATCTTTTATCATATCTAAAGGTTCTATATGTGATTCGTATCTTTTAACTACATTCCCATTTTTATCCACAAGAAATTTAGTAAAATTCCATTTTATACTATCTCCAACAAGATACTCTGGATAATTTTCCTCTGTTATTGAATATAGCATTTTTTCTGTAATATTTTCTTTATTGAATCCCTTAAAAGGACACTTTTCTGTTAAATAATTAAATAATGGATGAGAATTTGAACCTCTAACATCTACTTTTTCAGATAGGTTAAATGTAACACCATAGTTTCTTTTACAGAAGATATCTAAGTCACTATTACTTCCAGGTGACTGTTCATTAAACTGATTACTTGGGAATCCTATTATTTCAAAACCATGTTCTTTATATTTTTCATAAATTTTCTGTAAATCTTCTAATTGAGGTGTAAATCCACATTTACTTGCAATATTTACAATGACTATTGCTTTATTTCTATAGTCTTCTAATAACACTTCTTTGCCACTTATTTCTTTATATTTATAATCGTATATATTCATATTTTTTCCTCCATCTATTACTTTTTATATATTAAACTTTGCAAACCTTATATTCTTATTTTATAAGGCTGTATATATCTTTCTTAATACTTGAAGGTTTTGTTATGGGTGAGTATCTCTTTATAACATTACCTTCTGAATCTATTAGAAATTTTGTGAAATTCCATTTGATATCTCTTCCAATCAATCCTCCAGCTTCGTTTTTCAAGAACTTATATATAGGATGTGTGTTTTGTCCATTTACATCTATTTTTTCAAACATTGTAAAGCTTACTCCATAATTTCTAAGACAAAATTCACCTATTTCTTTATTACTTCCCGGATCTTGTTTTGCAAATTGATTACAAGGAAATCCTAATACCTCAAATCCATTATCTTTATATTCATTATATAATTCTTCAAGCTCTGTAAACTGTGGTGTTAACCCACATTTACTTGCTGTATTCACAACAAGAACTACCTTTCCTCTATATTCTTCCATGCTTACTTTCCTGCCATTCATTTTTGTCGCGCTTAAATCGTAAAATTCCATATTAACTTCGTCCCTTCATTTTAATTTACGAGAATATAATTTGTTAAAATTAAATTTTTCTCAATCAATTGGTTTAAAAAAATATTTAAGCTTAATTAGACCTTTAATAATAATATCTAAAGTTTCCTTCAATTTTGCAGCTTCTAATTAACCCATACCAGAATAACAGAATATTTTTTCAGGTACTTCTAAGATCTCATCTTTCATATTTATTCCTTTTTCAGTTAGTTCTACAATAACTACCCGATCATTTTCTTGTGTTCTATAGTTTTTTATATGATTTTATTATTTCCATCCATAAATATACAATGGGAAACATAATTGATTATCTAATTTTATTGTATTTATCCATACATTCCCTTTATTGATTTAGCTAAATTTAATTGTGTTCAATTAATATGTTTATTATAATAATGTTTTTCTAATATGTCAATATCTTAATTTTAAATCATCTATCTTCCAATTTATAAAAATTTCAGGTGAAATCTTTTATTAAAAATAAGAATTACAGTTTCTATTTATTTTCATAATAATTTTTTGTAACTTTATTATTGCACCATATATAATAAATAAACTCTGTAGTTCCTCTAATAAAAAACTACAGAGTTTATTTGATTATTCTTTTTTATTTTCCCACTTTTTTCTCTCTACGAATCTCCCCATAAAGAAAGCGAATATACCAACTCCGATCCCTGTCTGTACACAGAATAAAAGGCTTTCAACTTCTCCTGGAAGTTCTCCATCTATCCATGTTTCCATAACAGGTGTAAACCATGGTTCATATGCTTCACCATTTATCTCCTCAACCATGACACTTCCTGCATCATCAGATCCTCCAAACTCAGCACCCTTTAATGCAAAAAGAGGTATTATAGCAATTGCTAGTGCAATAATTAGTAATATAATAACTGTTTTCTTGTTTTTAGTCATTCTACTTTTCCTCCTTTAAGAAGCCAAGTCCTGTTAATTCAGATTTTGCATATGTTTCAAGTCCTATTATAACAATAACTGTAAGTATTCCCTCGATAATTGCAAGTGGAAGCTGAGTAGGTGCAAATACTCCTAAGAATTTCACTGCTGATGCAAATACTCCTCCTTCAGGTGATGGATAAGCCATTGCAAGCTGGAAACTTGTTATACAATAAGTGAATAGATCACCTAGTGCTGCTGCAATAAATACACTAACTTTTCTATTTATTTTTAATTTTACACATAATTTATAAAGTCCAAATGATAGTAGTGGTCCTGCAATTGACATTGAAAAAGTATTAGCCCCTAGTGTTGTAATTCCACCATGTGCAAGTAGAATTGCTTGAAATATTAATACTATTATTCCTAATACACTTACTGCTAAAGGCCCAAATAGAATTGCTCCAAGGCCTGTCCCTGTCATATGAGAGCAGCTTCCTGTAACTGATGGTATTTTAAGAGATGAGATTACAAATATGAATGCTCCTGCCATTGCTAAAATAGTAACAGATTTTCTATCTTTATCAAGACTTTTCTTTATTGATAAAAATCCTCCAATTAAAAATGGAAGACAGATAATCCCCCACCCTATACAATACTTAGCTGGAAGATATCCTTCCATAATGTGCATTGCATTTGCTGCCGGAGTTATTCCAAACATAAGCACAAGCAAAATTGCAATTTTGATAATTTTGTTCTGATTTTTCATTTTCCTTCTCCTTTCAAAATAAAAAAGACACCTTAACCTAATGATTCCCACTCATTAGAAAAGCATCTTATATAATCTCTTTAAATAAATAAAAACATGAAAACATAATTCCATTTTTTAAGTAAATTTTATAATATCTTTGCACTTAAAACATGAAATTTTATCTATACTACATTATTATTCATTAAAAAGATTCATCCTGTATATAGTCATCGCTCGTAACTATATACATACGCTTATAAAAGGCAGGTATTCTGACTTAGGTTTCATAATCATATCTTGTCTTCCCAGAAAATCCAGTGACATATTTTTAAGATATAACTCTTCCAATACAGCGGCGGGACCGTAAGGGATTCTCACCCTTTTCCCTATTATCCTGCGGAGAAATCACAGGCACCTTCTATAATTATATTTTTGTTCACTTAATAGTATTACTACTATAAATCTGTTATATTTTATATCTAAATCATAATATTTGTCAATATGTAACTTTAATATTTCAATCTTTATTTTTTCTTAAACATATATATTTAATTTTATTTTGTAGAGTTTTTTGTATTAAATTACACTTAATATTTATTAAATATCTTTTTAAATTCATTTATATTTTTAGGATATAAGTTATCATTAGTTAATATTCTTTTTTCAATCAGTGTTTCATATACATCTAACATTATCGGTCTTTTCAAATTTGAATTTTTCAATATTTCTTCATTTTTAAAGATTTCAAGTGGCGTTCCATCCCCTATAATACCACCCTTTGAAAACACGACTACCCTATCTGCCCATCTGTATGCAAAATCAACATCATGTGTTGAAATCAATAATGTTTTGTTTTCAAGACTAAGCT
This sequence comes from Clostridium butyricum, assembly GCF_006742065.1. NCBI lineage: Bacteria > Bacillati > Bacillota > Clostridia > Eubacteriales > Clostridiaceae > Clostridium > Clostridium butyricum. The sequence goes on from NZ_AP019717.1 coordinate 326,108, forward strand.
TTTTAAGTACTTCTTCTAGCATTTCTGCATTTAGAGGATCAAGAGCAGCTGTAGGTTCATCAAATATAATAACTTCACTTTTCATAGCAATTATATCTGCTATACTGACTCTCTTTTTTTCTCCACCACTTAAATAATGAGGTGGTCTTTCTTTAAATTCAGAAATATTCATATAATCTAATGCTTCATTAACTCTTTTTATGACTTCATCCTTTGGAAGCTTCAAGTTCATTGGACCAAAAGATACTTCGGCAAGAACTGTAGATGCAATAATTTGATTATCTGCATCCTGAAAAACTATTCCTATATTTTTCCTAAGTTCATTTAAATTCTTTTTTGTTATAGCTTTTCCTTTATAAATTATTTTACCGTTCTTAGGTGTTAATACACCATTAATATTTAAAAAGAAAGTTGATTTTCCTGCACCATTTGAGCCTAATACAGCAATCTTCTCACCTCTATGAATATTTAAGTTAATATTGTTAAGGGTATTTTTTTCGCCCGTATATGAATAGCAAAGTTCTTTTATCTGTAAAATTATTTCTTTTATCTTATCGTCCATCTAATCCTCCTATTTTGCAATATACCATATAAATATCAATATAGAAAAATATATGCAAGCCAATACAACATGTATAGTCTTAACTTTCTTTTCCTCTTCAAGAAATAACATATCACCATTATAGCATCTGGATTCCATTGCATTATAATAGGTATTTGCCTTTTTTAAAGATACAATAAGAAGATTTGATGCCGTACTTCCAAATGAATAACATGAAGTTTTGAAATCAATATATCCAAGCCTTGACTGTGCTGAATTTTTCATTTTACACTGCACATCAATTAATATAAATATAAATCTGTATATCATATTCATCAGTTCTATTATAATTTTAGGTATATGTGCTTTTCTCAAAACTGAAATTATTTCACTTGTATTTGTAGAAAGTGTCATCATATACATTGCACTTATTGCACCAAATGCTTTCATTACAATCTCCATTGTTTTCAATATATTCTCATCTGAAGTATATAAATAAAATCCACATAAATGTAAATTATAATCACCTATTGGACTCATGGATACTCCAAATGCTATTGCTATACTTCCAAGAATCATAAATACTACTGGAATACTCATTAATGACATATATTCATGAAATTTTATTCCCCCCTTAAAAATCGTAATAAATCCCATGGATACAATTATTGCTAATGATACATATATATTATCTGCTATTATACAGATTAGTAAGGTTAAAAAAGCAAATATCACTTTAAATGCTGGATTTATCTTTCTAAGCTTTGACTTATATGCATAACTATCAATTTTCCTTTCCATACAAACCTCCTTGCTTTATAAATTTCTTTCTTACTTCAATACTATACTTATTCAATATTTTCACATCCTTCTAATATACTCTAATTAGAAAACATAAAAGTGTTAACTTTATTATTTTAACCTAAAACCTACTTGGTTCAAAGCAATATAATGTAAATAACTACATTTTCTAAAATAAAAGATGCCTTATACGAAGGCATCTTTTCATGTTCATATTACTATATTGGATTATCATTATTTTGATAATTATAATTTAAAAATTAATATATATCTGACATTTCTACCTCTACTTCATATTTTACATATGTATTATCCTGTAGTCTATGAGATATATTGTCTACATATTTTTCACTACATTTTGGAATACTTACAATAACACTTGTCCCCTTTTCTTTAATACTTTCTATACTTATATTACCATTATGAATATCAATAATCTTCTTAGCAATATTTAAACCAAGTCCAGAACCCTCTGTATTTCTTGAATATGATTTATCTACTCTTTCAAATATGCTAAATATATCCTTTAAATGATATTTATCAATTCCTATCCCATCATCTTCAATAGTTATTTTTATAAATTTATTATCATCTTTTATCATTACCTTTATATTTCCATTAATTCTGCTATACTTAATTGCATTTGATAATAGATTTAAAATCATTCTGTCATATAATTCTTTATCTATTAATGAATATAATTCTTCATCTGAAGTATCAAAAATTAAATTAAGTTTCTTACTATTAGCAAATGGGACCACACACATAGTAAGATACTCAGTTATTTCAACAATATTTTCACATGTAAATTCAGTTTTTACATTTTCTTTCTCAAATCTTGTTGTATCAATAAAATTATTTATAAGCCTTGTAAGTCTATTACAATTCTGCTTAATTATTTTATTATATTTTAACAACTCTTCTATATTTGCAGTGTTCTTAATCAAATCCTGAGTCTGTACTGCTGAATATATCACATTTACAGGAGTTTTAAATTCATGAGAAATATTTGCTAGTACTTCATTTTTTACTTCTTCATGCTTTGTTCTTTTTTCATAATCTTTATAAATTATATTCTTATCATCAATTGTCTTTTTTAATTCTAAAATGGTAGCCTCTAGGTCTTCTGATTTTTTAACTAGATTTTTATAAAGATATTCCTGTGGAGTTTTTAATATCTCCACCAGTATAATTTTTACTATACAGTAACTTGATAGTGCTCTAATTAAATAATATATAAATATCAGTTCACTACTAATGTTCATATATACATTTAAGTCTATAATTATGCTAATAATACTTAAATACATATAAATCTTTAAATACAGTGCCATAGATTCTGTGATATCAGTTCCACTTTTCTTAATTACTCTTAATAAATATATTTTCAATAGAATACCAATAAAAGAGCATATTAATATAATACTTTTTATATACAAGTTATCAACTTCATATAATGGTAAAATGCTTAATGCAGAACATATATATATTGTACATATACTTATTAATAAGGTTCCCGCCAAAAATCTTTTAGTATTAATATTATTTTTATAATTAGAAAAACAGTATATTAGATAGCACGATTCTAGTATAGCAGCTAAAATCTCTATAGAAATACAACTATTTTCAAAACCATTGTTTATATGTATCTGCTTTTTAAAACATATATATGAAAATGATAGCATTCCAACTGATAAAAAACATATTGAAAGATATCTATATAAATTATTAATATATTTTAATTTTAAGCTATACGTTGCTACGGCACTTATTATATACAATACGAAACAAAAAATAATTAACACATCTATTATACTCAAGATATTTAAAATACTAAATTTTTCTCTAACTATACTTGAGTACATTATACAAAACAAAAAAATAATACCAATAACTTTTAAATCATTTTTAATATTCTTCATAGTATCCCTCTTATTTTATATCGTTTCCCATATTATATGTTATCATTTTTTTCCAAAATATCATATCATTTTTTTGAAATTCTTCATAAAAATTACTTTTGTTTGGTTATTCTCACAAATATCTATTGTATATCCTAAAATATATTCGTCAAATAATTTGATTGTCTCCAAAATTATTATAGAATTTTTCTTATATATATGATGTATATAAAAAAACTTCTCATACTCTAATTTAGTATAAGAAGTTTTTGATTTATAAATATTAATGTAAAATTATACATAGATTCTATTCTACAGTATAATCTGCATGTATCTGCCCTTCAATAAGTTCACCAGTTTTGAATTCCTTATTTTTAATTTTCTTAATTACACTTTCAGGAAGTTCAATATAAGAAATGACAAATTCATAATTCTTTTTAATATATTCATAGTTTTTTACAATAAGTTTATATTGTTTTAATTCATCAAGAGCATTAATTATCCTGTCTCTCTTTTTATAAATACTTTTTGTTGACATTAATATAGCATCTGTAAATCTTTGAATTGCTATTACATCCTTAAAGTCTTCACTTTCAAGAACCATTTTTAACCTTCTATTTTGAAGCCATATTGCAATCTGCTGTGCATCATTACTTAATAAATCAAACACATCTTTATTGAAGTTAAAAGAACTATCCATTATTATAAGAGTTCTTAAAAATCCACCTAGAAATACTTGAGCGAACTTTCTTCCATCTCTTTCACTTATGGATACTTCAAAAAGAGTCCCTTTAATTTCTCTTCCTTCATAATTTTCAGATTCAAGACGTATGCTTCCGATTTTCAATAAACTTTTTATAACAGCATCAGTATTCTTTTTGCTGTCACTAAGACCAAGTTCAGAAACAAGATCCCCTATATACTTATCTACGCTTTTATCCGCTACTATATTATAGAAATGAGTATAATAGTGAGATATTATTCTTGTATCCAAACTATTAAGCTGTTTTATTGCTTTTAGTAAAGCTATCTGAGTAATTATATCCAGGGAATCCTTCCCTTCTTCAATTCTTAAATATACTTGCTTTTCAAGTTTCATAAGCAATTTCTGCTGATTTTCCTTATTAACAATAAGTCGATCAATTGTACCCTCAAGTGATAAATTATCATCAAGAAATTCTTTTTCGTCATCCTTAAGATAATCTTTTTTGTTTGTAGTATCAATTGAAAAATTACTTAGTACACTTGGTATAGTAATTACACTTTTTGCGTTATTAGTCAGAAAATCATAATATAATTTTAAAATGTCGCTTCTAAATGCTAGAGTTATAGATCTTTTTTGAAAGGTGCCAATGTACTTATAACTTGATAAAAGTGCATCTTCATTATCCCTCCATGTATATAGCTCATTAAACATTTTCTTCTTATATTCATCTATATTATTAACGCCATAAATCATTACGAACTTATCTGGCTCATATACACCTTCAAGTACTCTTTTATAAAAATGCTCAGCATACTCTATATCTTCACTAAGACTATTATTGCTTCCATTTACATATTTATTAAGCCATCTTGTTTTTGTTCTTTTAATTGAATTTGTAAGATTTTTATATATTACTTCTCTCTTACCTGTATCTTTTAAATTTGCAAGATCATTATCCAAAGTTTCATAGAAATCAGTAAACTTCTCTTTTTTTACTAGTACTTCGTAAACATTTTTAAAAAGTTTTATCATATCTTCTTTAAATAATCTATCATCTTTATCCATGATTCTCAAATATTCACCTCACTCTGTACTAATTATATCATAAGTCATATTCTTTTATTTGTATACATCTATCTTTATTATTCTCACATATATAAAACTTTTTATATACATAAACTCGCAAATAAATTTATTTTTTCCCTCACTATTATAACTTTAGCTATATAATAACTCATCAGAACATGAATTTATATTAAATTTTTCACAAAAATAAAAGTTTCGTGACCTGTATTTCCGTTCGCAAAGGTAATATTACTAAAATCACCGTTCGCAAGGGTAATTTTTTTTATAATTTTCTCAAAATTGTCATTAGATATTCTTCTAAATTAATTTTTTATCCTAAAATCAAAAAATTCAATTAAAATATTGCTGATATTTAATGTTTTTAGCTATTAAAACGCAAAAAATCAAAAAATTTTTTTCTTTTTCTTGTTCATTATTTGAACTTTTTTTTAAGTTCGTGACCAAAACCCACCGTTCGCGAGGGTAAAAAACAAAATTCAACTCCTTTTTACTATTATTTTTATTAAAAATTGCGTTTCGTGACTTGTATTTCCGTTCGCAAGGGTAAAAAATTTATGAATTTTCAAAATTAAACTTTCCAAAAAGAGAAAAAAATCTCTGCATCCAAGTCTGTAATTGACTTTGAAAGTAAATTACTAAAATCACCGTTCGCAAGGGTAAAATACTTATAAACGTGATAACTTGGTTCACAAGTTACAAAAATCACCGTTCGCAAGGGTAAAAATTAGCGTTTTGCAATAATTCTTAATTTCGTATAAACTAATCATAGAATTCTATAAGTATTGATAATAAGCCATTTATACTGGTTGTTAAGCCTATACTTGTAAGTATAATTTAATAATCATTTTAAAAGCATATTTATTTTAATTACAATTTATTATTAACAACATATTATTAAAATCGTTATAGAATTTCTTAAATCTATATGTAACTTTATAATTAAATACAAAATTATTGTTTATTTAAGAATTAATATATTTTATATAAAGGAGGTGAATTTGAATGTCTACAAAATTAAGTAATGAGCATATTACTAGAATATCAAAAGATTGCAACGAATATAAGATCTTAGATGTTTACATAATTTTAGCTCATATTTCATCAGAAGTTAAGAGTGGAAAATACTTAATTCAAAGTTATAGTAGCAAAAAATCTGATCTTATTAATATAGTTCATAAATATTGCCCAAAAGCTGCATATAAAACAATTCATAACTGTATTGAAAAATTAGAATTTATGAATATATTAATTTATGATGAGTCTTTATGTGCATGGTGTCTTAAAAATATGGAGAATATGACAAAGTCAAAAGATGAAGCTGAAACTTTAGAAGAAAGAGAAACTTTAACTGGTTACACTAACATAAGAAAGTTCTTTCTTACAGATGAGTTTTTTAATATGAAAGCAAGAGAAAAAAGAGTCATAATATATATCTGTCAACTTCTAGATTCAAAAGCTAGTAGAAATTATAAAAATATATCAATAAACTTATTGAAATTCAATAGTAGTTGGCTTAAAATTCTAAAAACCAAATGTAAATATTATGCCAAAAATACTATTGAAAATATGCTAGAAAAGTATAAAGATATATTTAATGATTTTTCCTCATTAGTTCGTGAAAAAGATATTGCTCCTAAGACTGTTACTAGTTTTAAGTTTACTTTTACTTGTGAATCATTAAATAATAGAAACAGTGAAGAAGATATGCTTGAATTGATTAAATTAAAGAACCCCAAAGAATATTCTCTTGTAAAAGATAAAGTTGAATTTGCACAAATAACTTTAAGTAAACAGAAAATAATGCATATTGTAAGAGCTATTTCAACTATTAAGGAATGGTTCCTTAAGGAAAGAGTTACTCAACTGATTATAAATAAATATATAGCAATTCAAATTCACCATAGTCGTGAAAATATAAAATCGCTTCCTGCTTATTCTGCTGCAGTAGTAAAAGCTGTAGTTAATGAATATAATGACTTTAAAGAAAAGTTTAATAAGCATTCATCTGATAGTCATATAAATAATTATTATGATACTTATATAGAAAATGATAGTTTTAGTTCAACTGTCACCGAAGATATTCAATATGCACTATCTATGCTTAAAGCAGTATAATACACATCAAAGCCTTTAAAATTTTTTGAATTTAAAGGCTTATTGGCGTTATTAAAAAATAAAAAAAGAGATGAGAGTTAAAATATTCTCATCTCTTTTTTTATTTTTTCTAGTTAAAATTATATATTCTTTCAATAAATAGTATTTGAGAATTCATAAATACTATTTTTATTTTATAATTTTATTACATTATTTTCATTATTGTGTATTTTATTACTATTAATATAAATATTTTTGTAAAGTTATTTAATAAGTTAAAAATGTTTTTTAAAAATATATATAAGTTATTTAATATATATTTAAAATTATTTAATATTACATAATACTTGTTTATATCTAAATAAAACATATAAAATAATTTATCAATGTTATATATTTTTATAAAATAGTCATTTAAAATATTATTATAGTTGTATAATTTTTTTTAATAGTTATTTTAAATTTTTTAAATCTTGTTTAAATATATTACATAGATATTTAATTTTTTATTAATGTTCTTAATTTTCTTAGAAAAGATATTTATAAATTTAGAAAAATTATTTATTAACTCGTAGTGCTAAAAGCATTGAAATATCTAGCTTAACATAATATTTCTTATTTCGATAAACTGTAAGTATATATATAAATAGTAAGATAACAATATAAACTGTAAGATAAAAAATTAACTAAGATAAATTTTTATATAATATGTAGATAATCTTTAATGATTTATATTATATATATATTTAACTTAGCAAAATATTAGAACATGAATACTTTAATACTATTTAAGTACCTACCCCTTAAACTCACACTACTTCTATACATTTTTTATTGAAATAAACTAGTTCTATCTAGAAGATATAGATTGCATTTGTTATAATATTCATTATAAAATTAATACACATTATAAGTATGTGTTTATAGTATTAAATTGATATTTAACGAAAGTAAAATGGAGGTGATTTTATTTTATGAATATTACAAAAAAGCAATTTGAAGAATTTCCAAAGGTAGATTATATTTTTGGTGAATATATGTATAAATATAAAATGCATATGGATAAAGAATATAGATGCTTCTCTAAAGATGATACTTTTATTGATGTTAAAAAGATAAAGGCATGGCAGCATTCATATAAAATTAATTATTACAACATTATGCTTTTTGATAAATATTTATATATGCAATATAAGGATACTGATTTTTCTATAAGAGATATTAGGGAAATTCATATTCAGGAATTTCTTGATTTTTCATATAATGTAATGAAAAATAAACCTATTACAATCAATCAGAAACTTGTTTCATTAAGAATGATAATGAAATATATTTGTAAATATTATAATGTTCTTCCTTATAATATTGCACTTATGGTTCCAAAATTAAAAATAGATTCTGTTAAACCAACATCAATAAGTTATAGTGATATAAAAAAGATTTTGTCTATTTTGAGAGAGAAAAATTATGGAATACGTGATGTATGTATATGTAAAATTATTATGACAACAGGTATGAAAATAACAAGTGTTTTTAATATGAAGGTAAATGATGTAGATCTTAATAATAGACTATTAAAATATGATAATCTTGGGAAGGAGTTTTTCTATCCTATTCAAGATACATTGTATAATGATTTATGTAGTTATATGGATTTCAGAAGTTCTATAAATCCTAAATGTAATAATTTGTTTGTTAATTCATCTGGCAAACCTAAGAATATAAGATCATTTCAAATAGCCTTTAGAAATGCTGTTATTAAAGCTGATCTTGATGAAGCATATACAGCACAAAATTTAAGAGCAAGTTTTTTATATGAAATGGGACGAATTCTTAATGATGAAAATGAACTTAGTGAGCTTACTGATCAAAAAATTGTAAAGCAATATATCGCTCTAAAGGAAAATCATTTTAATGATATTATTTAATATGTATTCTCCACTGAATATGTTTTTTCTAAATAAAAATATATAATGCTAATAAAATAAAAGCAATAGTAATTAGTTATTAAAAATACTCAATTACTATTGCTTTTATTTATGTTAACTAAAATGAATTTAACAATATTCAAGTATTTTAGTTAATTTTTTTTATATTATACTTTTTCTTTAAAGCTTCTATTTCTGCAATAAGAGAATCCTTATATTCAATTGGAACTTTTATTGTTATGCTTCCTAATTCTTCTTCAGTTAAAAGTGAGGATAATTTACTTTTGTTAACTACTCCGCTTTCACTGTCACAAGCAGATTTTATTTTTGAATAATTTTTATTCAAAATTGAAATATCAAAATTATTTATAATGTAATCTTGATCTTCAGGCATTAGTTTAGAAATAGCAACACCTGCTTTAATGCTTAATTTAGCATTATCTACGGCATTTTGAGCAGTTTCAGTTAAGTTGCCTAGAGACTTATAAGATATAAGCTGTCTGCTTGTAATTTGATATTCATCGGCTATAACTGAGTTAATATCAAATTTAAGCTTTTTCTCTAAAGAGTCTTTCTTTAATTTTCTATATTTGAAGTTTATTGAGCGAGCTTTTTGAATCGTAGTAAGTTGTCTTTGAACCCAGTTTGTATCTACTATAATTTCTTTGGCTTCTTCTTCAGATAAATTCTTGTCTTTAATTACTGCATGAATTTTAGAATATTTTTCTGAATCTTGGTTTTCACATAATATTTTATATGCATGAACTCTATTATGTCCACTTAATATCATGTATTTACCACTATCATCTTTTTTCCATACGATAACAGGTTCTTGAAGACCTATACTTATAATACTTTCAATTAATTCTTGCATTTTTCCAGCTGGAAGTCTGTCATAGAAATTCCAATCATCTGGTGCACTATATAAATCATCTATATTAACAAGAACGGAATCAAGACCACTTGAAGCATTAACTAAATGATTTACTATACTATCTGTATAATTAGGTGCATCAGAAGTATGTGATATGTCATTGTCAACATGTGTTTCATTTGTATTGCTGCTAAAAAAGCTTGATGCAATTCCTGATGATTTTTTTTCAGTATTTCTATTTGTTCGTAAATTAAAAGTACTATTGTTATTTTTTTTAACCATAAGTTTATATTATTCTCCTATTAAAACTCTAATAATTTTAATTGATCAGATTATACTTTAGTAATAAAATTATAATCTAAATTATCTAAGTCAACAAATTTTAAGTTACTATTTTATTATTTTTAGTATTTCTTTTGTAAGTAACCTGAATTCATTAGATATTCGGCAGTTACTGTTGTATGCAAGTACTGGCATACTTCCAACTTGAGCGTTTTCGATATTTGTATCAACTCTTATTATGCTTTCTAATAATATATCTCCATAGTTTTCTTCTAGCCATTCTTGACTTTTTTTAGTTATGCTTTTTCTTGAGTCATAATTGTTGATTACAAGCTTATAATCAATAAAATTTGGATTGAATTGTTTTGCATCATCAATAAAGTTTAATAAGATTCCTACTCCCTCTAAACCAAATGCGCCAAGTTGAACAGGTACTATACAATAATTAGTTACATTTATAACATTAAAGTTAAGTATTGAAAGACTTGGATTAGTATCAATAACAACAAAATCATAAAGTCCTTCATTTATTGTATTAGTTAAAATTCTTTTAAGTATGTATTCTCTAGCATTTTTAGTAAACATAAGCATATCTATTGCAGATAATGCTGTATTGTAAACTACAAAATCCAAATTTTCATATTGGCTATTGATTATACAATCCTTTAAATCTAATTCGTTTTTTAATGCAATTGCAAGGTTTTTTTCTTCGTCAGTTTCAAGATTAAAAGAATGTGTAAGGTTTCCTTGCATGTCAGCATCTATACATAATACTTTATAACCAAGCTCTGCAAGACAGAATGAAACCGAACTTGTAACAGAAGTTTTGCCGACTCCACCTTTATTACTCATAACTGAAACTACTTTAGTGTCTCTGAAGTTTTCCATATATATTTCATTTATATCTAATTTTAGATAAGTGCAGATTTTATTTAGTGAACTCTTTTTTGGAATAAAATCTCCAGATTCCATTTTTTTATATTCTTCTAATTGAATATTTAATTCATCACAAATTTGTTTTTGTGTTATATCAAGTTCATTTCGTTTATCTTTTATTAATTTGTAATATAATTTGCCTTTCAAATATAATCACTCCTCTAATGTATATATTACCATAAACTAAGAGGAAATTTAATGTTTTAATATTCACTTATTCATATTATTTTATAAATTATTTTCAAAAATGAAATTTATAAAACATAGTTTTAGAGTTATTTAGAAAAATATTCATATATGCAATATTTTCATGTATGAAATAGAAAATTACAATTAATTAGTAAGTTAATTTATTTATAATTATATCCTTTAGTTATATTTTTTAATCATATAAACCTTTCCTTATTTGTATATTTTGAATTGAAATTTAATTCTAATTCAAAAATTTATTAATATTTACACTGAAATTATGGTTAAGGGATACGTTATATTACTGTTATATATACAATATATAAAAAATATATCATCAATATAACATTAATATATATTTTTTATAACGAGAAATAGTTTAGATGACTTTTACATAAAAAAAGTTTCTATTATATTTTTAGTATATAAATACTATAAAATTGTTATATGAGTTATATAACAATTTTATAGCGATTGTATAACATTTAAAATTAAATTTCTATAATCTAAAACCCCGTATTCCTATATAAGGTAAATGACAAAGTAAATTGACAATTGGAAAATAATGTGATAAACTTAATAAAACTTAGGATATATTCAGAACTGGGAAAGCATTTTAAAGTTAATGTGAATACATACTAACAAAAGAATTAAGTTAACATAATAAACAGTAATTAAATTCTAATCTTAAAAGAGAATAGCAATTTTGTGTTCTCATGAGGAATAGAATTTTTTTGACTTTAAATAATGAAATGACTGATAATTTATATATTTAGTGGAGGAAAGAATTATATGAAAAAGGAACTTTATATTGCAGTTGACCCAGGTTTTGATACAGTTAAAGTTATAGCTAATGGACAATTTTTTAAATTTCCATTTAATACAGAAAAGACAGATGAAAAAAGAATTTCAAATATGACAGTGGCTGATGATTTTATTCTTTACAGAAATAAAGATAATGAAACATGGAGAATTGGACAGTATGCAAGAGAGTTAATTTTTGAAAAAAAAGATAGTTCTGATATAGAAGATAAAATGAAAAGTTTTTATTCAGAAAAAAGATTCGTATCAGATGAATTTACTATTGGATTAAGAACTGCTATTGCTATGGCTGTTTTAAGGTTGAATTTATATAAGCATCTTAAGGATATTAAAATTTATATTATGGTAGCCTTACCCCATTCAGTAAGAGATAACTATTCAACTCAAGTTAAATCAATATTATGTGGTAGTCATGATTACTTTGTGAAAATTGGTAAAGAGGAAGAAGAAGAATATACTTTTGTAATTGAAGAAGATAATATATTTACAGTAAGTCAAACAGTTGCTTCAATTTTAGGGGAGACATCTGATGATGAAGGTAATATTGATGAAGATAAATTTTATTATTTATCTGATGGACCTACTTTAGTTATTGATGGTGGATTTTATACAATTGGTGAAGTTGCTGTGGATCGTGGTGGAAGTATAAATGAAGAAAAAACATTTAGCGATATAAATCATGCCATGAAAAATATAAATATGGAAATTGCTAAAGAGCTTGAAAATCAGAGACCAGATATTAAATATTATGTAATTGAATATTTAATGACAAAAAATGAAGGTAAATTGAAATATCTTAAGAATGGAAAAGCTCAGATTATTGATTTGAATGTTTTAAAAAAAGAAAAGATAAAAGAAATGAGTAGTAGGTTCATTGAAAGTTTAAATGCAAAATATAATAATTTGTTAGATTTCAATTATGTTCTTGTTACTGGTGGTACAGGTGCAAGATATTATGAGCATCTTAAAGAATACTATGTTGGAAAAGGAATTGTTGAAGAGGACAGGCTTATCTTAACTAATAATATTTTAAATGGAAAAAGATTTGATATTGAATATGCTATTGCTGCAGGTGCTTACAAGGGATTAAAAGGAAAAGTTGCAGTACTTGTGGAGCAGTAATAAATGAAGTCAGAACGAATAGGATTAAGATTCAGTAAAAAAGATGAAGATATAATTTCATGGTTTTTGATGCTTAGAGAAAATAAAATAGAGCAGAGCTTTGCTGTAAAAGCTCTGCTAAAAGCTTTTTTTTTGCAAGAGACCATAAATGGAGGAAGTATAAAAATTCGCCATAATGTAAAAATGGAACCAACATCTATAGCAATTAATGAAATAGATCTAAATGATGATATTATTAAAATGAAAACTAAGGGAATAAAGCTTGCTTCATTTACAAAAGATATTATAAGATTGTACATTAATATTAGTGATATAGATAAAGCACCACAGATTTCAGAACTTCAGCAAATTCATACAAAGTATAAATTAAAATATTTAAATAACATAGTATATGAACAGTCACAAGAAATAAAAGTTAATATTGAATCATTACCTGAATTTAAGAAAAATATAATAAATAACATAAAAAATGAAAATAATATGATAGCAGAAGAGTCTAATTCTAATGATAAAGATATAAATTCAAATTATGAAAATTTAGTAAAAGAAAAAAGCAATATGGATATGAATTTTCAAAGTAGCTCTAAGATTACTTTTTTTGATGAAGAATCTAAGAATCTTCAAGAAGTTTCAAAAAGTGAAAAGGATAAAAAAGTTAAAAGTAAAAAAAGAAATCCGCTACTTGCACAAATTTAATGAATAGCAGATTATATGTTATGATAGTATATGAACTATAAATGAAAGGAACATGTTTATTTATAACATAATGAATTATAAGTATATGAATGAATTAAAAAAATTTGATAATATTGATGAGTTTGAAAAAATGGATTTTGTACTTTTGAGTAATGATGTAATTAGTAATACAATTGATAATAATCTACAAAAATTGCTTTTTGCAAAAAGAATTACAATTTCAGAATTATCAAGAAAAACAGGAGTTTCTAAACAAGTTATAAGTAGTAGCATAGTTAAAAATACAAAAATAGATCTTGATTCTGCAATTAAGATAAGCCGTGTATTAAAAACTCCAATTGAAGATATATTTATGTTGAAAAAAAATTCATGGGTTGATGTATATATTGTTAATGGAAAAACAGTTTATTTAAATATGAAAACTTTGACAATGGTTAGTAGCGAGGAAAAAAATATGTATATAAAAACTCATAAAGTAAAATATTATAATCCAATTGATGATTGTTTATCATATAAAAAATTAAATGAAAATTATAATGAGCTTTTTATTAAAGTTGGTAAAAGAATAGAACAATTATAAAGATCTATATTTAAAAGTGAACTAAGTTCATTTTTGAAAGTAATCTTGCATATAAATTATAAAATCTTAGTTTTAATCTATTTTTATTATTAACCATGCAATTTTAATTTCAAAATTTATAAGATATGAAGATTGACATATAGTATGAATTATTAAATTATATCATAGAAGTAAAAATATCTTATCTATTAATTAAAACAGAGAATTAATAAATATAAGTAAAAGTATATTTATTACTACTGGATGCAAAATTTAAAATAAATAAATAAGCTGTTTATATAGTATAACATGTGTAAACAGCTTATTTTAAAGTATAATTTTTTAGATATTAATATATATTGTAACTTATAAAATTTATAAATATTGTTATTATACCTGAATTAACAAAATCTATAAAAAGACATCCAACAATAGGGACTACAAAATAGGGTGTATGAACAAAGCCATATCTATTTGTGAGCTCATCCATATTTGCTATAGCATTAGGTGTTGCACCCATTCCGAATCCACATGTAGCTGATGCAAATACAGCTGCCTCATAGTTTTTCCCCATAACTTTATATGTTATAAAGTATGCAAAGAGACCAACAAGAATGACCTGAGCAAATAACATTATCATAAGTGGTAATGCTAAATCAAATAATTGCCAAAGTTTCAATCCCATTAAAGCCATTGTAAGAAAAAATGATAAGCTTAATCCACCCAGTGTTTCAATTTCTTTCTCTACAATTTCTTTATCGGTAAAATCATAGATATTTCTAATTATTGCAGCTACAATCATTGCACCAATATATGACGGAAAGGTAAGACCTGTTTTCTGAATAAAATCTGAAACAACAGATCCAATTCCCATAGCAATAAACAAAAGACAGGCTCCATTAGTTAGCTTCTTAAATGACAAAATATTATGATTTTCTTCATTATAATCGCCAACTTCAGATGGAGGTTTTTCAGAATATTCATCACGAATAGTTTTTAATTTATAATTATGTATTAATGCTTTAGCAACAAGTCCACCGATGATACTTCCCATTATTAGACCAAAAGTTGCTGAAGCTACAGAGACAGTGGTTGCACCTGTTATTCCAAGGTTTTCAAGAATTGGACCAAAGGAACCTGCTGTTCCATGACCACCAATCATTGGTATTGAACCAGTACAAAGACCTAGGAGTGGTGTTAATTTAAATATTGAAGCTAAAGTTACACCAACTATATTCTGAAGTATGACAAGTAATATAGCAAGACAGAGAAAAGTAATAACCTTAATTCCACCTTGTTTTAAAACTTTAATGCTAGCAGTAAAACCTATACTTGTAAAAAATGCAGTCATAAAAATATTTTGTAATAGTGTATCTAGATTTATTACACAAATATTGGTTAATTTAAATATTAGTATCAATAGTGCAAATGTAAATCCGCCTATAACTGAAGGAGGAATACAGTATTGTGAAAGTATAGAAAATTTATTTCGTATATATTTGCCAATATATAATACGATTGAAACAAGAGCCATAGTTTCATAAATATTAAAATTTAATTCCATATATACTTTTGTCCTTTCATTAGTAATTATTTTTTATATAATATAAATAATGAATTATAAGAAATTGAAATAAAGTAATGAAATAATATTTTCTTAAGAAAAGGTATAAAAGCGCAGTAAATTAAAAAATTAATATAACAAAAGAAAATATATCAAACTTATTTAGAATCTATATGATTATTATAAACAGTATATAAATACTAATAAACTTAGTACTATATATTCTCTATAGAATTAGTTTAAAATATACTTAAATACATATATTATTTTAAGCAATTTTATATTAATTAGACTGTAAATTCTAATAATCTATAATTAAGTAAAAAGAAAATTTCAAGATTACTATTTGTATATTTATAAAAATTATCTATAACAAAAATATAAATATTTCATATATTATGAGAGAAGATGTAAGAAATATGTATTAATAAGCATAAAGAAAAATTCTTAGACAAAATTGAAAATTATATATAATATTTAAAATATTAATAGTTATATATTGTGGAATAATTATTGCTTGAAAAGGATGATAAATATATAATTAGA
Source organism: Clostridium butyricum (assembly GCF_006742065.1). Classification (NCBI taxonomy): domain Bacteria; kingdom Bacillati; phylum Bacillota; class Clostridia; order Eubacteriales; family Clostridiaceae; genus Clostridium; species Clostridium butyricum. The sequence continues at coordinate 342,755 of NZ_AP019717.1, forward strand.
GGAAAAAGAGTATTATTTTCATTGTTAAATAATGTATAAAAAGTGCATGAAAAATATTGACCAGAAAATATAACAGTGATATTATGTATTTAATGTAAATTAAGTGCACTTAAATTTCATTAGTAAAATTTATATAGGCAATGAAAGGGAAAAGTATTATAGACTACAATTTTCAGAGAGAGAATATCAACCGGCTGAAAGTATTCTTAAATATGACTGTAAGAAAAACTACCCTGGAGCTATGGCTTACTAGCTTATAGATTTATAAGTGAAATGTCATCGGTGAAAATCGTTAATATTATTAAGATGAATTGAATTTTTAATTCAATTTGGGTGGAACCACGGATATATGCATTCGTCCCAAGCTTTGGGATGAGTGCTTTTTTTGTTTTATAAAATAATTTTGAATGTAAATTATATAGAGTATTTATAAAGGAGAGAAAATTATGTTAATAAATATTAAACTAAAAGATGGATCAATAAAAGAAATTGAAGATAATTCAACAGTATTTGATCTTGCACAATCAATAAGCAGGAATCTTGGAAAATCTGCATTAGTTGGAGAAGTAAACGGATGTCTTGTAGATTTAAACTACAAATTAAAAAATAACGATGAGGTAAATATTTTATCAGATGATAGTGAAAAAGCAGTAGAAGTTATAAGACATTCAAGTGCACATATTATGGCTCAAGCAGTAAAGAGATTATATAAAAATGCTAAGCTTGCTATTGGTCCTTCAATAGCAAATGGATTTTATTATGATTTTGATATAGATACAACAATTATTAAAGAGGATTTAGAAAAAATAGAAAAAGAGATGAACAAGATAGTAAAAGAAAATCTTAAATTTGAAAGAATTGATGTATCTAAAGAAGAAGCATTAAAAATAATGAAAGATAATGATGAGATTTATAAAGTAGAGTTAATTAATGATCTTCCAGAGGGTGAAAAAATATCTCTTTATAAACAAGGAGACTATATTGATTTGTGTAGAGGACCTCATATCCCATCAACAAAGTACGCAAAAGCATTTAAACTTATTAGTGTTGCAGGCGCATATTGGAGAGGAAATGAAAAGAATAAAATGCTTCAAAGAGTCTATGGAATTGCGTTTTCTAATCTTAAAGAATTAGAGATACATCTTCATAATCTTGAAGAAGCTAAAAAAAGAGACCATAGAAAATTAGGAAAAGAATTAAATTTATTTACTTTTGCAGAAGAAGGCCCTGGATTTCCATTCTTTCTTCCAAAAGGAGTTATCTTAAAAAATTCTCTGATAGATTTTTGGAGAAAAATTCATTATGAAGCTGGATATGTTGAAGTTGAAACTCCTATTATGCTTAATAAAAAGTTATGGGAAACTTCTGGACATTGGTATCATTACAAGGAAAATATGTATACTTCAATGATTGATGATGAAGAATTTGCATTAAAGCCTATGAACTGTCCTGGTGGAATGATTGTATATAAATCTGACTCACATTCATATAGAGATTTTCCAATGAGAGTAGGGGAATTAGGAAGAGTTCATAGACATGAACTTTCAGGAGCATTACATGGGCTAATGAGAGTACGTGCATTTACTCAGGATGATGCTCATATTTTTATGCTTCCAGAACAAATAAAGTCAGAAATAAAAGGGGTTGTAGAATTAATTGATAAAGTATACTCTATATTTGGATTCAAATATCATGTTGAACTTTCTACACGACCTGAAGATTCTATGGGAAGTGATGAAGAATGGCAGATGGCAGAAGATTCATTAAGGGGAGCATTGGATGAATTAAATCTTCAATATGTAATAAATGAAGGCGATGGCGCTTTTTATGGTCCTAAGATTGATTTTCATCTTGAAGATAGCATAGGCAGAACATGGCAATGTGGAACAATTCAGCTTGATTTCCAATTACCACAAAGATTTGAATTAGAGTATGTTGGAAGTGATAATGAAAAGCATAGACCAATTGTAATTCATAGAGTTATATTTGGAAGTATAGAAAGATTTATAGGAATATTAATAGAACATTTTGCAGGAAAGTTCCCAACATGGCTTGCACCTGTTCAAGTCAAGGTACTTCCTATATCAGATAAATTTAATAATTATTGTGATGAAGTAGTAAAGCAATTTAATGAAAATGGAATAAGAGTTGAAATAGATCAGAGAAATGAAAAGATCGGATATAAAATCAGAGAAGCAAGAAATGAGAGAGTTCCTTATATCGTTATAATAGGAGAGAAAGAAGAAGAAGAAGGTAATGTTTCTCTTAGAAGTAGAAAGAACGGTGATGAAGGATCTATAAATGTTAGAGATTTAATAGAGAGAATTAATAATGAAATTAAGAATAAATATATTTAAAGTATATTGGATTAAGTTTTTTTTTGATATTGAAAATATGATATTGCTCAATAGTTAGGAAGATTTCAAAAGTGAACTTAGTTCACTTTTGAAATAAAACTTGCATTTTTATGAATTATTTATATCCAATAGCTTGGACGTACAATCATAGGTGGAAGTTTTGTTTTTAAATCCCCCTTTGCACTATTAATTTGTGCTTGAGTAAGAAAAATACTTCTAGATAAGTCTGAACTACTAAGGTTTGTATCTCTCAAATCAGCACCAATAAAATCAGCACCACTCAAGTCTGAATATGAAAGATTAGATGCAATAAGAAGCGCTCCTCTAAAATCAGCACCACATAGGTTATATTTAGTAAGATCTTTGCCTAAAAAATTTTTTCCTTGAATTTGCTTTTTAGAAGTTGATAATGATTTAGAACTAGATAGTTTGAATTTTTTTCGAATAGTTTCACTTGTAGCTTTTAAGTAGACATTAACTTTATCACGATAGGATTCAAGATCTAAATTTAATAATTTATCTACATCCCAAAGTGAAACTTTTATAGTATCATCAATAAGAGATTCTATTTGAGAACTTATTTTATTATTTTTTTCAAGAGTATATGATTGAACAAGATACCAGAGCATTTCATGAATTTGTTTTATAATGAGAAAAGTGTCAAACATCTTTGAGGCAGATTGTGGATCTTTTCTCCAGCTTATTTTATTAAATGTTTTTTGAGCTATTTTTTGTCCCGCACCAAAACATTCATAAGATATACATCCCTTAAGTCCTTTTTTTAATAGAGTATTATGGATAGAACAGGTGAAGTCTTGTTTTAAATTTATACATGGCTTACCTGCATCTTTATTCTGTGGAAATCCATCACAAGCAGAAAAGAATAAAGCAGTACAGCATAAACCAAAACAGTTTTCACAATTACACTTTAATTCTTTACTATACAGTTCATCTATTGTATATTTCATAACGTATCACTCCTATATTAAGAACATATAATTCTTATGTAGAAATATATGCATTACATAATTATTTAATTATACCATAATAAGGATGAAGAAAGAATGTTTGATGATATATAAACTTAGAAATATTTATGGGTAGCACTAGATTTAATTAATATATAAAAATATGTAGAACTATGAAAACTTTTATAATATACAAATATAATTTATAATAAAAGTATTCAACTAAAAAATTATAAATAATAAGGATGTAATAATTATGAAGGAAGAAAGATTTACAGAACTAGATAAAGATGATATTAAGAGAATTATACCCTGTAGACAGTATAAATGGCTTGATGATATGGAATCAGAATATAGTGAATATAGATTCTTTTTAGAAAAGCTTAAAAGTATAAAAGATGTAAAGTATATTGGAACTAGAGATATGGTTTATGTGGTTTCATCTGACTATAAATATAAAGATATAAAATTTACAATGATAGTGGATTTAGAATATGAAAGCGTAGATTTTCTTGTTGATGATTGTAAAAAGGTGGAGGATATACGAAATCTTATAGAAGGAATTATAAAAGAATGTATGTAGGTTATTTTAAATAGATTTCAATAAAGTATGATTAACTACAAATTATACTATGAAATAGTAAAAATACAGATATGAATTAAGTTGATATCTGTATTTTTTTGTATATTTATTAACTATAAAATTTGACATATTATGATTAGATAATACTTTGTTGATTTAATTTATTTTACAGTTCGTGGAATGAAACTTTCATATTTCTTTCTTAATTCTTCTAACTTATGAAGTTTTTCAAGTGGTTCATTTGATTTTGAAATCCCAATAGCAACAATTAAACTTTCTATGAAAAATAGTGGACCTACTAATGAATGAAATTCTAGAAGTTCACCTCTTGAAACGTAAAATGTAATTATATTATGATTATTAAAAGGTTTAATCAATATATCTGTAATTATTATGACTTTACAATTTATTTCTGTTGCATAATCTAGAATTACATGAGTTTCTGGATGATAGTGGCTAAATAAGAAAAGTACGATTAAATTATCCTTCCCAATGTTAATAAGATCTTCATATAATAACTGTCCAGATGGATTAATACTGTTTATATTTAAACCAAATCTATTTAATCTAAAATTTAATAAAGAGCATAAAGATTCAGCAGGACCAATTCCATGGGTGAATATTTTATCACAAGAGATAAAGTATTCAACTGCTTTATTAAAATCAGATTCACTTATTTTTTCTGCACTATCTTCAATTAATGAAATAGACTTTTTAGCATAATTTTTATAATAAAATTCATCAGAGTCTAAAATAGATTTAAATTTAGTTGAAGGACTTGATTGATTATGAAAGTCTTTAACAGCTTCTTTAAACTCCTTTAAATTGGTATAACCAATTTTTCTCCAGAATCTCGATACTGTTGGTTGACTTATACCAGTCATTTTTGAAATATCTATTTCTGTATATAAAAAAAGATTTTCTTTCTTAGATAATATAAAATCATAAATTATTTTTTCATTTTTTGTGAAATTTATATTTTCATTTAAAGGTAAATACAAGTGAGTCATCTCCTTAACTATATAATTTATAATTATACTAAAATGAATAAAATTATTCAATAATAAATAAATGTGAATAATTTTACAAAACAGTAATATGAACTTAGCAATTATAGTATAAGATGAAAATATAAAGTTTAGGAGGTATCAATTAATGCAAACAATTGAAAGAGAAAGAAGATTAACATCAAATCAAAAATTTATGGTATTTATGCTATCTATGACTATTTTTTGGCTTGCAGATTTAGTGACTCAGATTCTTCCAGAATTATCAATAGGTTTTATAGAAATAAGAGTACCGTATTTTGCATTTATAGCAATCACATTGGCAATATTATTTGATCCATTTACTGTAGCCATTGGTTCGGCATTTGGTGCTGTAATATTTGGTGGATTATTAATGGGGAATTTTGGAGGCGTAGGAGAAATTGAAGGATTTTTGCAATTATCTGTAGCAATATTCCTTGGAGGAATGGCTGTATCTAATCCTTTAAATAAGGTACAAGTATTTATAGCCTCATGTATTACGGTTGGATTTGATAAATTTGTAGGTGGATTAGTAGATGTAGCAAAAGTATTAATTGGTCTTGAAGGTTTAGAACCTGTATCTGGACTTCCAGAAAGTATTTTTATAATTCAAGGAGTAGAATTTTTAAATGACTTCATACTTGCAGGAATTATATTTGGAGCACTTCCAGCAATGTACTTAGTACCTAAATTATATGGAAAAATTGAACCCCTATTAGGTATGAAGCCAAGAAAAGAAATGCCTAAAATGGAATGGAGCAAAATATTAAATGTAAAAGTAATTTTAGTATCTATTATTCTTGGTTTAATATCAGCTGGGGCTGCATTCTTAAGTGAAATGGATATAAATATAATAGAATTTGAATTAGGATTTGAAGAATTATTAGGTGGAAAGTTTATATATGTAGCAATTATTATTTCAGCAGTATTACTATTTGGAATATGGAGGTATTGTACAAGCAAAAGAAAAGAAAGTACAAATTAATTAATTAAATATTTGAATTAATCACCATGTAAATTTTTAATTATCAGTTGGATTTTACATGGTGATAAAAATTATTTGGGGGATATGAATTTAAATGTTAAAGTTAGAAAATATAAGTTTTAAATATCCAGGTCAGAAAGAAAATACACTAAATGATATATCACTAGAAATAAATGAAGGTACTTTTTTAGCTATAGTTGGTTCAAATGGTAGTGGAAAATCAACTATGTGTAAGCTGTTTAATGGTATAATACCTAATTTTTTTGTGGGAGATTTAGAGGGAAATATTTTTGTTGATGATATTGATACATCTAAAAGCAATGTAGCAAAATTATCTTCAAAAGTTGGATATGTTTATCAAGATTTTGAAAATAGTATAGTAAGGCCTAGTGTATTTGATGAAGTGAGTTTTGCTGCTTTAAATTATGGTATTGATGATTATAAAGAAAGAGCTCTTGAAGCTCTAAAAATATTAGATTTAGAGTATTTAAAAGATGAATATATATGGCAGTTATCAGGTGGTCAGAAGCATTTAGTTGCATTAGCAAGTGTTGTTGCAACTAAACCCAAATATATAATAATCGATGAACCAGTAGCCCAGCTTGATCCACATCATGCAAGACAAACTTACGAAAAGCTGAAAGTATTAAATGAAGAACATGGAGTAACAATTATCGTAATAGAACATCATACTGAATTTATAGCAGATTATTGTAAGGAAGTTGTTTTGCTTAACAAGGGAAGAATTCTTTGGAAAAAATCAGTAAAAGATGCTCTGAATTCTGTAGATGATCTTATGGCATCAAACATATTTCCACCACAAGTAACTCAGGTGGCATATGCATTATCTAAAGGTGAAATTGGAAACCTTCCAATATGTTTAAATGAGGCTGAAATATTTTTTGAAAAAATAAAAAATAATACAGGAAGTTTAAGAGAAAATCAATTGTATACAGAAAAGGAAGAAACCGTATCGTTTAATGATGTTATTGCTGGGTATAAAGATTATAGTAAAAATAACAAAATAGTGATTGATAATATTAATTTGAAACTTTTAGAAGATGAGAGAATAGCTATAGTTGGAAACAATGGAGCTGGTAAGTCAACTATATTGAAATTAATATCTAAATTAATTAAGCCATCAGATGGAAATGTTAAAATTAGGAAAAAAGATATAGCAGACAAGTCGCCAGAAGAAGTATGTAATTCAGTTTCATATATAAATCAGAATCCTGAAGAAATGTTTATAGATGATTCTATTGAAAAGGATGTTGCATATTTCTTAAAGGCAAGAAAGATAGAAAACTATGAAGAAATTGTTGAACAGATTTTAAAGGAACTTGGATTATTTGAAATGAAAGAAAAAGATCCAAGATTATTATCTGGAGGTCAACAAAGAAGAGTATCTCTTGCTATAGGCATGGGCATGACACCAGAAATAATACTGCTTGATGAACCTACTGCAAGCCTTGACATATCTTCAAGAAAAGAATTACTTAAAATTCTAAAATTATTGAATAAGTATATTAAAACTTCAATAGTAGCAACTCATGATATGCAGCTTGTTGCAGACTGGGCTTCTAGAGTTATTGTTGTAAATAAAGGAAAGATTATTTTTGATGGTACACCACAATCATTGTTTAAGAGAAAAGATATTTTAAATACAGCTAATCTTGTTCCACCACAAATAGTTGAACTAAGCAGAATTTTAGGCCTTGAAGAAATTAGCCTTAGAGTTGATGATATTTTAAATTATATAAATATTACGGAGGAAAATAACTATGAAGCTAGTTGATAATATGACTGAATTTTTGACTGTTGAAAATATTAAATTTGAAATAATGAGAATAGCTTATGGCAATCCCAATTCTATTTTGTCCAAAATAGATGCTAGGGTAATTATAATATGGTATTTATTTTTTAGTTTAATACCTTGGTTTATAAGTGATATACATATATTACTTTCATTGTTTGTTTTAACAGTAGCTTTTAGTTATTACAGTAGAATAAGTTTATTTGTAGTTATATTGTTAGCTTTAAGTTTTATTACAGAGAATATAACAGTAAGTATAATGACTTTATTTATGGGTGGAAGTAAAGATGTGTTTATGGCCATGTTTATTGTTTCATTAAAGCTTTTGATAATATCATTATCTACAGTTTGTATATTTACAAGTATGGATCCTGAAATTTTAAGTGATGCATTGATTAAATTTGGTCTTCCACCAAAGTTTGGTTTTGGTATATCATATGGATATAGAATGATACCAATACTTATTGATGAATATAACAGTATTTTTAATTCCTTTAGATTACGAGGTAAAAGACCTGAAAATAAAAAGTTCTTTGGTAAAAACATTATAGCATATTATCTTAAAATTTTAATGAAGTCATTTTATCCAATGATTTTAAATACTGCAAAAAGAGTACGTAGTACAGTTGAAGCATTAGAAACAAAAGGATTTAGTGAGAGTGCAGAAAATCCAAAGGTGAAAAAATTAAAACTTTCTTATATGAGAATAAAAAAGAATGATTATATATTTATAATAATTTCTACAACATTAGTTATTTTAACAATATGTATTGGAAATCTATTTTAGGAGGAATTGATGATGAATATAGATTTTCATGTTCATGGTTTATTAAGTAAAAAATCTAAATTTGATGAAGAGTTATTTTTACAGGCTATAGAAAATGCAAAGGAAAATGGACTAAATACTTTTGTATTATGTGAACATTTTAATGCAAAGGATATTTATAGCATTCAAAGTTACTTAAGAGAAAATTATGAATATGAGTATGATAGATATATAGTAAATGATTTTTCTGTCTTTATTGGTATGGAGATAGATATTAAAAATGGAGGACATGTTATATTATGTGGAAACAGAGATAACATAGAAGAAATTAGAAAGAATTTAGAAGATTATATTACAAAACCAAATTTTATTGATTTTGAAGAATTATTAGATATGGGTGAAAAATGTGAATGCTTAATGATTGGATCTCATCCGTATAGAGAAACACATAAATTATATCTTCAACCAAAGGAATTACTAAAAAGGCTTCATGCTTTAGATTTAAATGCAACAGACATACATTCAAGAGGATTAGAAATTGTTGAAAATGAAGTTAAAAATTTATCACAGGAACTTAATATTTCATATGTAACAGGTAGTGATAGTCACTATCCAATTCAATTAGGATCTGTAAGAACTATATTCAATAAAAATATATCCACAGTCAAAGAATTAATAAATCTAATTAGAGAAAATAAGTATAAAGTTGAAGTTTCTAAAGCTATAGATTTGAAAGTCTTTTCAGCTAAAATTACTAAACAATATATTAAAGAGACAATAATAGAATTAGATAATAAAAAAATAGATATTTAACTATAAATTATTCACCAAATACATTTTATATATAAAGCATTCTAATTAAAATGTATTTGGTGAATTTTTTGTTTATATATTAAGCTATATGAAATTTAGAGAAAAATTATAATAAATATAAATTTTTGTTGTGAATTATATAAATTTTACAAAAAATAAGTCGAATATATAAATAATATGGAAATATAGATAATATTTATTTGTAAAAAAAGGATATTAAAGGAGAAATACTAGTGAAAAAAATAATATCATGTACATTAGCAGCTTCTGTAGCAGGAACATCTTTAGCCACAATTAATCCTAAAGATGTACAAGCTATAGAGAACAATCTAGATTTATCTAATTCAATTAAGGATGATTTAGTTAATGTTGAAATCGAAAATACAGAAGAGATTATTGAAAGTGAGAGTGATAATAAGGAAGATATAGAAGATTCAGAATTAAAAGATGATGAAGTAAACGAAAGTGAGTTACCAAAAGAAGAGATTATAGAAGATAATACAGAAGAAAAACAAGAAGAATCAGGTGAAAAAAATGAAGATAAGACTTCTGAAGAAGAGGATTTAGTTCAAGATGATCCAAATAAAAATGACGACAATGAAAATGGAGAAGTTGCAGATGAAATAGAAGATAACAGTGAAGAAATAGTTGAAGAAGATGATATATTAGACGAAATTAAAGAAAATATAGATGATTCTGAAATAAAGGTTGTTGGAAAATTAGAATTAGATTTAAATTTTGCCATGCCACTAGTAAATTCAGATGATTTAGATATTTTGGTGAAATTACAAAGAGGAAGCAATACTATAGGTATAATCGATTTATCTAAGGGAGTTGTTGAAATAGCATCTAAAGAAGATGAGGATTTAAGTGAAAAAGCTGAGACTAAAAACAGTAAGTTAAAAAGTAAGAAATCAGTTAATAATGAAGAGGGAAAATTAGAGTCTGGTATTACATATAAAATAGATAAATATAATTATCAGAGAAAACCTTTAAATGATGATGAAAGTATTTATTATATAAAGGTTACATTTGAAGGACTTGAAAGAGATATTTATTCAATAGATGTTTCTGGATCAGGTTATAGAGAAACAAAAGTAGATAATATTGAAATAATGGATTATTCAAAGAGAGTAAAACTAGGAAATTCACTTTCACAAACAGGATATAATACTGCTTTCTTGGCTGGAGATATTAATGGAGACTCTATAATTGATATGGAAGATTATCAATTGGTTTTTGATAAAATTGGAATTAAAAACACTAAAACAGATTTGAAGAAGTATGATTTAAATAGAGATGGAAAGATAGATGTAGCAGATTTATCTGTTGTATATGAAAATATAGGAAAAAATCAAGAAGAAGCAAAGGTTGAGAATACAGATAAGATTATAGATATTAATGAAATTAAGCTAGAAACTAATGCAGAACTTAATGGAAGTACATTAAATGACATATTATTAAATAATAATTCTGTAGTTAAGTTAGGAATGAAAGATGGAGAAAATCCAAGTGAAGAAAATCCATTAACTATATTTTTGGATTTAAGTTCATCAAAAAGAAGAAGTAAAGAAGATGGAATAGAAATGGAGCAGATTGTAATAAAGTCACCAGAAAATGAAAGTGATGATGGTGCAGGACCGTCAGAAGGTTTTATTATATATACAGATGAAAATGGAAATGAACATAGAGTAGAATTTAGTGATACCAATGAAGAAATAATGACAATATCATCAAATAACGATATTATAATTGATTTAGGAAAGCAGGTAGCTGTAAAGGAAATATCTATAAATGTAACTTCTAATAGAGGTAATAAAAATATATCTGAAATAGCTAAAATTGAATTCTTGAATAATGTATATAAGGAAATTCCAAAGCCAGATATGAATATACCAGTAATAAAGACCCTTGAAACATCAACAGAAATGCATGATGAAAGAATAACTATCTCATGGGAACCAGAACCTAATGTTACAAGTTATGAAGTAAAATATGAAAAATTAAATGATAATGGTCAAGTAATAAAAACAAAAAAACTTCAAACAAACAAAACTCATTTAAATATACTAGATAAGGATATAAGCCCTTATGATTTTTATAGAGTAAGTATACAATCATTAAATGGTGACTGGTCTAGTGGATATGAAGAAAAGACAGATGATCATACTGGTTATGATGGAAAACCAGATAATGTAGATAGTGATTTCAATCCAATACAGAGTTATTACAATGGAGATAAAGGAAGAGTAACTGAAGTTCAGGTAATTCCATTAAGAGCACCTGAAGTTCCAAGAAATCTAAGTACAGCTCAAGGGTATAAATCATTTACTGTAGGATGGGAGAATCATAGACAAGCTAGAGACTTTGATGTTTATTATAGAAAAGTTGGTGATAACTTATGGGTTAAAGCTAATGAAAGGGATGAAAATGGCAATAGATTGATAGTTTCTGAAACTAGTTCCGAAGTTACTAATCCTAATAAAAAGACCTTGATAAGATCTCATAGCTATACAATAAATGGACTAGAAGATAATGCAAATTATGAAGTAAGGGTTACTGCTACGAACCATTTAGGTACTAGTAAAATGTCTGAAACATATCTTGCAAGTACAGTTTCTATCATAGAGCCTGCAATGAGTCAATATAAATTAATAAATAGACCAACATCAGAAAATTCAATAGGTACAAAACATATAATTAATGTTACTAATAAGCTTGATGAAGATGGATGGGGAAAAAATGATAGTGCATTATCATATGATTCTAAATATGCATTGGTAGATGGAGATTTTTCTACATCATGGAAAGTTAGAGACTGGGATACTGGAGCAGTTTATGGTTCAAACCGTGGTTCTATAATAACATTTGATAATGAATATGAAATTGGACAAATTGCTTTTTCTAAAACATTAGAACAAGGGTATGATGGCTGGAGTAATAAAGTTAAAATAACTTATTGGGATAAAGATGGAGCTTCAAAATCTGTTAATGCAAAATCTGTACAAGCAAAAAGTTCTAATGGACAGGAATATTATGTTGCAACATTAGCAAGTCCTATTAAGACTAATAAAATAAAGGTAGATACAGCAGGTTATGGATCTCAGACAATATCTGAATTAAGATTCTATGAATATGACAGTTTAAGTGATGATATTGCAGGATTATATAGTGATGATTTAAGGATTGTAATAAGAGATGGTGTTAAGCAGAGTGATTTAGATAGATTATATGAAAGATTAAATACTAAAGATCCTGTATGTGATGAGTATCATCCAAACAGAGAAACCCTTTTAAAAGAACTAGATAATGCACAGAAGTTATTTAATGATCAAGAAGTATCAGCCAATATAACTACATTAGATGCAAGTATAAGAACTGATAACATAGGACCATCACTTGGTATGGAAAATTCTTATCAGTCATTAGGATCAGTTGCAAGACCAAATGCTTTAAAAGCCACAGAAAAAGAAAAGATAATAGTTTATATGGGATCGACAGATAGTAATACAAAAGTTGATATAGCATTTTTACAAAATTATGGCCAACCAGGTTCATATATGTCAAAAGTTTATACAATATCACCAGGTGTAACTGAAATAGAAATTCCAACCATTTTTTCAGCTGATGTTGAAAAGGGTGGGCAAGTTATGGCAAGAGTTACTTCAGGAAGCACAGGTGCTACAGTAAAAATTCGTTTAAGTGGAGTAGATGAAATACCTCATTTAAATGTTAACAATATAATAAATGATACTTCTAAAGTGAATGAAGTTAAAGATAATATAAGAACATACATAAGAGATTTAAAAACATATGTAAATGAACTGCCACAAAGATATCCAGAAACAGTAAGTGATGAAGATAAGATAAATAATATTTATAAATATGAAAAGACTACTTCAGTATTAAATACAACTGATATTGAAGGTGATAGATTCACTCTTACTTTACCAGCAACAGAAATTCTTGCAGGAATAGAGCAGGGATTAAGTGGAAATGAGGAGGAAGAAGTAGAAAGAGTATATAATGCACTTTTGGCATGGGAACAGGAAATACAAGTTGGGTACGCTAAAAAAGGTGTATTTGAAGAAGTAAAAGATTTTAATAATAATGGAGAAATAGATTCAGAAGATGATGTGTATTTCAATTCTAATAAGGCACCATTAACAAGATTAAATGTAAAGTATCAAAGAATGATGATGGGAGCAGCTGCATATTCATCATCACATCATATAGGTGTAGGATTTGGAGCTTCTTCATATATGCAAGGAATACCTTATAAATTTGATGAGGATGGAAATGTAACAAATCAGGATGAAGCTAGATTATATGGAACATTAATGGGACATGAGATTGGACATTCTATGGATATTTCTAATAGAATCTATCCAGAGACAAGTAATAATTTATTAGCATCTATAACCCAAACAATGCTCAATGAAGATAATCCTCTTACATCTGGTGCAATGAATACTTTATATGAAAAAGTAACTTCTAATACAATTGGATTATCTACTAATAGAAGTGTAGTTCTTGGAATGTTGTGGCAACCATATTTAGCATATGAGGATAATGATACATATAAAATGCTTATTACAGATTTTGATGAAAATACTTCCAATGATTCATATTTTGCTAAATTAAATAGAGCTTATAGAAATATGAGTGCAGAAGAAAAGGCAGATGGAGATAGAGATCAGTACCTAATTAGAATGACATCCAAAGTAGCAGGTAGAAATTTAAGCAGTTTCTACATAGCACATGGAATTATTCCAAATGCGACTACGAGGGCATATGTTTCACAGTTTAAAGAAGAAACAAGACCAATACAATACATAAATGATGAAGCAAGAAGAATGAGGATGTCTAAAAAGGCGGATATGGAAAGTGATACATATTTAATAGCCTCATTTGGTAAAGATTCAAATGGCAATAAGGTTACTGATGGATCATATGTTAATTCTAAGGAAGTAAAAATTGAGTTATCAGTAGACAAGAGTGAAGAAAATATTCTTGGATATGAAATTTATAGAAATGGTCTTCCATGTGGTTTTGTAACAAGAGATAAAGATAAGTCTGTAACTGTCTATACTGATACTCTTGACAGTTTAAATAATAGAGTAATTGAATATAAAGCTATAGCTTATGATTACAATTTAAATTCAACAAATGAAGTTGAACTTGGTACAGTGAAAGTACGTCATGATGGCGGAGTTGCAAAAAGTAGCATAGAAATATCTTCAAATACTATAAGTGTACATGAGGAAAATAACGACATACATTCAAGCTGTTCAAACGAAGATTTAAAATATGCTTTAGATAATGATGATAATACCTATTATGAAGGAAGAATGTTTGTAAATGGTGAGTACAATTCATCTGTTCATGAATCTGTAATGAATCCTAACAATAATCCGTACATAATTCTTGATACAACAGAATTAAAGACTCTTGTTGGTATAAAATATACAGCTCCAACTGAAGAAAAAGGTCTAATATTTAAGAAATCAGGGATTGTTGATAGTGCACTAAAAAAATTCAAAATTGAAGTAAGTAAAGATGGAAATGAATGGACTACGGTTAAAACTTTTGATAAAGAGCCATTAAGCTTAAGCGGAGAAAACCCAAGCGCAACTATATACTTTGATGCTGAAGGAGTAACTGGTGGAACACAATTAGCTTCTTATAATGCAAGATATGTGAAAATAACTGCATTAGGAACTAAGCAAATTTCAGCAGCTGAACTTGAACTTATAACTCCTCCAGGTGACAATATTGAAATAGGGGTTGCAGTGGATAATATTAATTATGAAAATGGAATTGGATTATTAAAAGAAGATTATGCATATCAGCTTGATAATCCTGATACTGAAGAAAATGAATTCAGAAAGATTCCAAAAGGCTCAGTAATAATAACAGGTGAATATCGTGGTAATCCTGCATTTAATGTACCTTTAGTATTAAATCAAAATGAAGAGCATATAGCAGATAAGTATAATGGTTTATTATTTGCACAGATTCCTGATAATGGCGATTTAAAAGAAATATCAGAAGGAAATTGGGTTTATTGGGTAGAGCCAGAGTACTTAGATCACTTTATGAAAGAAAATAAAGAAATATTTGCGGAATTATATAGAACTGATACTGCAGATGCATCAGAAGGTGGTCAAAGATTAGTAAGTGATACATTTAAAGTTACAGTTCCAGAAATTTTACCAGAAATAACTTTAAATAGTGCTACAGGATTTAGAGCATCAAAAAGCTTAGTAACTATGAAGATAGATGATACTTTAATAAATAATATAAGTGAAAATAGATAAGAAATAGTAAACTTTATATGTTTTGCAATGAGTAGGATAAAGATTGTATAGATGTACAGTAACTTATTAGCTTTTTTACATCTATGTATCAAAACTAAGTATCAAAAGAAGGAGCAATATATGAAAAATGTTAAATCAAAAGTAAAAATATTTGTTTTAGGTGCAGCAGCTTCAACTGTTATAGCAAGTGCTGGTCATGCATATAAAACTAATGCACAGCAACAGAAAAATTTAAGTGACAATAGTATAGAATTAAATGTTGAAAAACAAGATAGGGATACGATTAAAATATATTTAAGTAATTTTAGTGATCTAGCAAAATCACTTCAGTTAAGTGTAAAAATCGATGACGGAAATGTTAAGTTTAATGAAGATGAAATAAAATGGCTTATTAATGGGGAAGATGATAATGTACAGACACATTATAAAATTGACAGTAAAAAGAAAACCATAGATTTTATAATAGTATCAGATGAAGTAATAAATTCGGATAGTGGAGTAATTGAAATTTGTGAAATAGATGTGTCTAAGGATGAATCTATTATAGATAAGTTATTTAAATCTAATGATTCAAGCTATAGAGTTGTTCCAAATGAAGTTGATGGAGAAGTATATAGTTATGTAACTTATTCTACTAATAAAAGGATTAGTGGAGATAATATAGTTAATGCAAGTGATGATAAACTCACTATTAATACTAAACCTGTTATAAGCTTGAAAGATTCTTATTCCATAGTTGAAAATAAAATTATACTTTCAAAAGGAGCAGTATTTAATATCAAAGATTATGTGGAAGCATTTGATGCTGATGGAAACGAAATTGATGATATAAAATATGATGGAACTGTTGATAATAAGAAACCTGGTTCTTACAACATAGTGTGTACAGCTACTGATTCTTATGGTGATAAATCTATACTAGAAGCAACTGTTATAGTTGAGGAGGTTATAAGTGGAAATATAGCTAAACCAGTTATATCCGGAACTGAAAAAGCTGCAGAAATAATTATTGGACAAGATTTTGATTTAGAAAAAGGAATAAGCGCCAAAGATTATATGGGAAGAAGATTAAAGCTTTCAATAACAGGAGAATATGATATTGAAACAGCTGGAATATATACATTAATTTATTCTGCAACAGATCGTTTTGGTAATACTACAAATGCAGATAGAATATTGAAAGTAAAAGAAAAAGATGATGACTCCGATTTAGGTGACGATAATGATGATAATAATGAAGAAAATAAATATGAGATTCCAGATGAATTAAAAGATATTATAAATGTTAATATAGTAAAACCTATAAGTGGTAAGGGAACCAGTGGAGAGCCATTAATAGTTGAAGCTAATAATAATGCATCTTCAATAGAATTTGTAAGCTTTATGAGCAAATTAGATAAATTTGATATTAACTATGGAAAGGTTAAAGAAGATGAGAATTATAAAATGATTACATTAAGCCTTTCAAATAGAAAGTCAAGTATCAACTTAGAATCTGCGAATTTACAGGATATATATTTAACTATAAAAGTTAGAAAATCTAATGTTGAATTTATGAATGTTTTGAATGATTTCATAAAAGATCATGGTTTTGAAGATACAGGAAGTTCAGGCGGTGGATCAAATTCTGGAGGTGGTTCAGGTGGCTCATCTAGTGGAGGATCAGGAAATAGCTCGTCATCAGATTCTGAACCAGCTGATAAAGAGAATAGTTTAGGAGAATTAAATTCAGGAAATAGTTCATCATCTGAAACTAACAATGGATGGATAAAGAATGAGAATGGAACATGGTCTTATACTAATTCACAGGGTATAAAAGCTGCTTCAACATGGATATATGATTTAGGATTATGGTATTATCTAAATGAAAACGGAATTATGAAAACAGGTTGGCATAAAGATATAGATGGTAGCTGGTATTATCTAAATAATTCAGGGGCAATGAAAACAGGATGGTATAAAGATATAGATGGTAAGTGGTATTTGTTAGGTACAAATGGTGTGATGAAAACAGGATGGCATAGAGATACGAATAGTAAGTGGTATTACTTAAATAATTCAGGGAATATGGTTACTGGATGGATAAAAGATAATAATAAATGGTACTATTTAAACGAAAGTGGAGATATGCAGTATAGTGGATGGAAGAAAATTAATGGTAAATGGTATTACTTCTATAATAATGGTGAAATGGCATCAAATACTGTGATTAATGGATACAAAGTGAATGCAAATGGTGAATGGATTTAAAAATTAATAGGGAATTTTATTAAATTAGACATTATATAAAAGTATTAAATATTAAGAATAAGAATGCGTAAATCTGAATTAAGGATTTACGCATTTTTTTGTATCAATATGTTTTCAGGATAATTTATTTAGAAAAGAAGGTGCTTGTTTATTAACTAAAAATAGCAGAGAGGTATTTTAAAATATAAAGCAGTTTTAATTAAAATTTAACACAAATTTAGCATTTATTAACTTGAATTAGATGTATAATTTTATGAAGTATTATTAATATTATAATTAAATGAGTTATGAAAGGCATGTCTGATTATGGAATCAATTAAAGAAAAGAAGAATATTTCAAAATTAACTTTAGGTGGGGCACTTGTAGCATTAGGAGTTGTTTATGGTGACATAGGAACCTCACCACTTTATGTAATGAGATCCGTTATAAGTAATAATGGAGGTTTACAGAATGTATCAGAAAACTTTATTTTGGGTACATTATCATTAGTGTTTTGGACACTTACCCTTTTAACAACACTGAAGTATGTACTGCTTACATTAAGAGCAGATAATAATGGAGAGGGTGGAATATTTTCCCTATTTGCGCTTGTGCGTAAGGAAAGTAAGTACCTTATTATTCCTGCTATGATTGGTGGTTCTGCATTACTTGCTGATGGAATGCTTACACCGGCTGTAACTGTAACTTCAGCAGTTGAAGGATTAAGGCTAATTCCAAGTCTTAATAATTTTTTTCACAGCAATGAAAATAATATTTTAATAATTGTAATATGTATTTTAGCTGTTTTGTTTTTTATTCAGTATCTTGGAACAAATTTTGTTGGAAAGTTATTTAGTCCTATAATGTTAGTATGGTTTTCATCTCTAGCTTTTTTTGGATTAATTAATCTTAATAATAACTTTGGACTACTTAGGGCTTTATCGCCACACTATGCCATCAGTATTCTTTTTAGTTCTGAAAACAAAGTCGGTTTTTTCATACTAGGAAGTATATTCTTAGCTACAACAGGAGCAGAGGCACTTTATTCTGATTTAGGGCATGTTGGAAGAAAGAATATCTATATAACATGGCCATTTGTCAAGGTATGTTTATTGATAAATTATTTTGGCCAAGGTGCATGGTTATTATCAGCAAAACAAAATGGTACTTTTATTAATGCAGAAGATCTAAATCCATTTTTTCAGATGATACCAAATTCACTTTTATTGTTTGGAATAATAATTTCAACTTTAGCTGCAATTATTGCGTCACAAGCGCTAATCTCTGGATCATTTACTCTTGTTTCAGAAGCAATTAAATTAAATTTATTTCCTAAACTACATACTTTATATCCATCTGAATCTAAAGGACAACTATATATACCTTCTATAAATAAGGTATTATGTTTAGTATGCATAGGTATTGTACTTTATTTTAAAAGCTCTGAAAATATGGAGGCAGCGTATGGACTTGCAATTACAGTGACCATGCTGATGACTTCAATTTTATTGTTTAATTACTTATTGATGAAAAAGACACCATTTATTATTTCTTTATTAATTTTTATATTCTTTGCTACTTTTGAATGTTCATTTTTTATTGCAAATGCTTCAAAATTTAGTCATGGAGGATTTATTACTGTTTTAATTGCTTCAATTATTTTATTAGTTATGTTTATTTGGATTAGAAGTCATTATATTAAGATGGAATTGCTAGAGAATGTTCAAATTGCGGATTTTAAGGAACAGTTAGATAATTTACGTAAAGATGAAACACTTCCTAAACTAGCAACAAATCTTGTGTATTTAACAAATAGTACTTGCACTAAAAAAATAGAGCATAAGATTATGTATTCGATATTAGATAAAAAACCTAAAAAGGCTGATGTTTATTGGTTTGTGCATATTTGTGTTACCGATGATCCTTATGAAGCAAGCTATGTTGTTGACACTTTTGGTACATCTTATATTGTAAGAATTGAGCTAAACCTTGGATTTAGAGTAGAGCAAAAGTTAAATATCTTTTTAAGGCAGATTTCAACTGAACTAGTTGAAAGTGGTGAAATAAAACTTCAATCTAGAATTTATACAACACTTAAAAACAGAATAGTTGGTGATTTTCATTTTGTATTACTCAAAGAACAGCTTTCTCATAAAGCAGAGTTAAATTTCTTTGATTCAATTGTTCTTAGACTAAACTTATTTATTAAAAGATTTACTGTTTCACCATCAAAATGGTTTGGTCTTGATACTAGCGATGTTTACATAGAGAAAGTACCTTTATTTGTTGATAATAGTAATGCTGATTTTTTAATAAGAAAATATATGTCTATGAATAAAAAATGATGTTAATTATCTGAAATAGTTAAATTATATTTTGTAATAGACTAAGGATTTTAAAGTTCTAGTGAAGAAATTTAAACGAAGGTAGAAATATTAAATGACAGGATGAATAAAATTAAATAAATACATTAAGACAGGGAATATCGTAGAATTCTGTATAGAATTCTACGATATTCCTTGTTTTATTTATTTTTAAAGAATTAGTTTCAATAGAGTTAAATTTTTAGATATGTTATATAACATAATCCCATTGATGATATTTTCACTAAATTAGTTAAAAATATTTTTAATACAAATTAATTGGTAATTCATTATATTTTTATAGTAGTATAATGAGTTTTATTACAAAATATGTGATGAATTTACAGTATTATTGTATATAATTGGTTAACAGTTGCTTAGAATATTATAGATATATAAAAAAATTAAATAATTAGTGGAATTTAATTAGATGATGTGTTATTATTTCTTAAACGTGTAATATTTAATAATTTAAGGGTGTCTTTATTAAATTAGGGGGAAATTTGCAAATGAAAACTTTATTTTAAAGTCAAGGAATTGGGGGAATTTTATGAAAAATTTACTTTATATTTGGAATAAATTAAGTTTAGTAAAACAAATAATTATAGGATTGATTACCGGTATTATTTTATCATTAACTATTCCTGAAAGAGTAAAAGGAATAAGTATTTTTGGAAATTTATTTGTAGGTGCATTGAAATCTGTAGCGCCAGTTTTGGTATTATTTTTAGTTATGTCAGCTATTTGTCAACACAAGAGTGGAAAGAAAACAAACATGAAATCTATTATAGGGCTTTATGCAGTCGGAACATTTCTTGCAGCAATTATAGCAGTTGCAGCAAGCTTCATTTTTCCAATAACATTAACACTTTCAGGAGGTATAGATAATGTAAGTCCACCAGGTGGTGTTGGTGAAGTTCTTAATACATTAATGATGAATATTGTTGACAATCCAGTAAAAGCATTAAGTAATGCTAACTATATTGGGATATTATCGTGGGCATTGATACTTGGATTTGCTTTAAGAAATTCGGCAGATTCAACTAAATTAGTTATATCTAATTTTTCAGATGCTGTTTCTAAAGTAGTTGAATTAATCATAAGATTTGCACCTATTGGAATTATGGGGCTTGTCTTTGACACTATTTCAACAAATGGCATTGAATCATTACTTGGTTATGGACAATTACTTTTACTTTTAATAGGATGTATGATTTTTGTTGCATTAGTTGTAAATCCTCTAATTGTATATATAAATATACATAGAAATCCATATCCACTTGTAATTAAATGTTTAAAAGAAAGTGGTATTACAGCATTTTTTACACGTAGCTCAGCAGCTAATATTCCAGTTAATATGAAACTGTGTGAAGATTTAGGATTAAATAGAGATACATATTCAATATCAATACCATTAGGATCTACTATAAATATGGGAGGGGCAGCTGTAACAATTTCTGTATTATCACTTGCAGCAGCTAATACTCTTGGAATACAAGTTGATGTAGGAACTGCTTTATTATTAAGCTTGTTGTCAGCAGTATGTGCATGTGGTACTTCTGGAATAGCAGGAGGATCACTTTTATTAGTTCCTTTAGCCTGTAGTTTATTTGGAATTCCAAATGAAATTGCAATGAAAGTAGTTGCAGTAGGATTTGTAGTAGGTGTATTACAGGATTCATCTGAAACAGCACTAAATTCATCAACAGATGTTTTATTTACAGCAGCAGCAGAATTTGCAGAAAGAAGAAAATCTAAAAAAGAATCACTTAATTAATTATAATGCTTTAAAGGCATTATAATTAATTCGAAACAGGTATTGGACATATATAATTAGTAGGGTTAAGATGTAGGTAATAAAATTTATCTACATCTTTTTATTATAAATAAATATTCAATATGATTTAGATGAAAGCTTGTTAATAAAGTTATTAGAATGGGTATATTCTTATAGATTAAAGTGTTGAAAAATTACAAAGTAAATATAAAATTATAGGAATTAGATAATTAAGACTAAACTTAAAAGAAGAAGGGTGAGAGGATTATGAAATATATTAAATTAGGAAACTCAGATTTAAATGTATCACGTATATGTCTTGGATGTATGGGATTTGGAGATGCAGAAAAAGGAATGCATAAATGGACATTAGATGAAAAAAAATCAGCAGAGATTATAAAAGTAGCATTAGATTATGGAATAAATTTTTTTGATACGGCTGTAGCATATCAGAATGGTACTAGTGAAAAATACTTGGGTTCAGCAATAAGGAAATTTGCAAAACGTGAAGACGTAGTTATTGCAACTAAATTTTTACCTAGAACACAAGATGAAATTAATAAAGGTGTAAGTGGAAGAGAACATATAATACAGTCTTTAGATACAAGTCTTTCTAATCTTGGCATGGATTTTATAGATCTTTATATATATCATATGTGGGATTACAATACTCCTATTGAAGAAGTAATGGAAACATTAAATGATGTTATAACAGATGGGAAAGTTCGTTATATAGGAATTTCTAACTGCTATGCATGGCAGCTTCAAAAGGCAAATATGATTGCACAAATGAATGGTTGGAACAAGTTTGTATCGGTTCAAAGTCACTATAATCTTATATTCCGTGAAACAGAGCGTGAAATGACAGGCTGCTGTATTGATGGAAATATTGCTATGACTCCATATAGTGCACTAGCATCAGGAAGATTAGTAAAAGATTCATCAGAAACATCGGAACGTCTTGAGAAGGATTCTTTTGCAAAGGGTAAATATGATAAAACAGCAGATGTTGATAGAATAATAATTGAACGTGTTGCAGAAATTGCTAATAAGAGAAAAATGACAAGGATACAAATTGCCCTTGGATGGCTGCTTACTAAAGTCACATCACCAATTATAGGTGCAACTAAGATATCTCATGTAGAAGAAGCTGTAAAGGCCATATCAGTTCAATTATCAGATGAAGAAATAGCTTATTTAGAAGAACCATATGTACCACATAAATTAGTTGGGGTTATGGCAAAATAGAGTTACAAAAAAATAAATATTTATAGAGATTATATTAATTTAATAATCTCTATAAATTTTACTTTCTTGAACGCTTAAATTCAAGAGGCGTTTTTCCATGTGTTTTTTTAAACATCTTTATAAAATTTCCACTATAATTGTAGCCTATCTTTTTAGATATTTCATCGATGCTCATGTCTGTTGTAGATAATAAATTTTCAGCCATAGCCATTCTTATTGAAGTTGTATACTGACTTATAGACATATGATATTTTGCAGAAAATCCAGCTTTCAACTTTTGTTCATTTAGAAATACCATTCTACTTAAACTTTTTATGGTAGGTGGATTTAATGCTTCTTTTGTTAAAATATCATAGGCTTTTTGTAAAGCAGCAACATCTGAAGATGTTAAATTAATACATCTATTTTTACCTATTTTAATATGACCATGATTTATCTGATTTGTAAATATGTTTTGATTAGAAGAAGCTATTTCAGTATTGAGTAAGGAAATACATTCTAAAATTTTACTTTCTAAATATAAAGGTGTAAGACTGAAGGATTCAGCCATACTTCTGAGTTTTTGAATTATTTTGGCTATTTCAATAGGAAGATAGGGATAAGTATAATTAGTAATAAAACTATTGAAATCTATTATGTCTGGAAAGTTTGGTTTTAGGATTTCATCAAAGTATTTTTTATAAATTGTTATTTCTGCACCATGAAAATGTTGTCCTTTCTTCCATACCTGTTTTCCTTTCAAAGATTTTTCTGCAACAAAAAAAGAAGATGGGCTAAAAGATGAAACTGAACTGTTTTCAATTTCAAATTCAGTTTCTCCAGTATATACTGTTCCAAAACGTATTAATTCTTCATTATGATTGAAATTTAGAGTGAAATTTGATGGAATTGTATAATCGCCTATGCCAAAGTCATAATATTTTTTGCGGGTATATTTAATAAAATATCCAAGTTCGGGTTTATTTTCATTTTTATAAATTATGCAATTTTTCATTCTATATGGGGAGAAGGTTATTTCTTTTAGAACTTGATTTTGAAAGTCATTTGTTGTTTTACATATCATACTATTATTCCTGCTTTCTTTTAATAGTAAAGTACAAAATTTATTTAATTATGAAAACTTTTAAGAATTATTAAGTTAAATTAGGATAAAATATTTTTAGAATTTTTATTATATCATAAATAATCATATTAGGTGATAAAATTATTAAATTAGATGTAAATATTGAAATGATAATGAATATCATATACAATTTGTCGTAGCTGATAAGAACAGAAAACTATAATAATATATAGTTAAAAACCAGTTATAGAAAACTTATGGAGGAATAAACATGAAGAAAAAATTATTTAAGATATTAGCAGTTTCATGCATGGCAGTTATGATGTTTGCAGGATGTGGAACGAATAATAATTCAAGTAGTAATAAAGAATCACAAAAAACTGTAACAGTTACAGACGTAAGAGGAGAAGTTGAAATACCCGAAAATCCTCAGAGAATAGTAGATTTAAGTGGAAATAGTGATATTTTATCAATACTTGGGTATAAAGTTATAGGTACAGCAAATAGTGATGCCTATGATTATACGAAATTTCCATCATATTTAGAAGACACGTTAAAAGGAGCAGAAATTTTAGGATACAGCATGCAGGATACTATGGATGTTGAAGCAGTTATGAATTTAAATCCTGATTTAATAATAATATCAACAGTTCAGGAAAAAATGTATGATACATTAAGTGAGATTGCACCAACAGTTATGATTCAGCTTGAGGCCTTAAATTGGAAGGATGATGTAAAGGCTTTTGCTAAAGTGTTTGGAAGAGAATCAGAGGCAGATAAATGGATTTCTGATTATGAAGCAAAGGCTAAGGAAGAAGGAGATAAGATTAAATCAGAGTATGGTGAGGATACAACATATCTTTCATTCTTAGCTAGTGGAGGTCAATTCTTTATTTTTGATGGTGCAGGATTTGGAAGTGTACTATATGATGATATGGGTCTTGAAAAGCCAGAAGGTATGCCAGCTCAAAGTGATATAAGTCTTCCAGTTGTAACTTATGAAGGTCTTGCATCAATAAAATCTGATTACATATTTTTAATAGCAACAGACGAAGATTTAGAACAGCTTCAAAGCAATGCAATATGGAACAGCATTCCGGCAGTGAAGGAAAATCATGTAATAGTGTTAAAATCATCACCATATTTTAACCAGGGATATAGTCCAATTGGAAGAGAATTATTAATAAATGAAATAGGTGGAATGTTAAATGAAACAAAGTAAGAAACATACAGCATTATTTATAAGTTGTAGTTTGTTACTTCTAGTAATAGGAATGGTTCTGGCAGTGCGCTCAGGATCCGTTCCTATTAGTTTTTCAGACATTTTTAACAGTATATTTAATTATAATGAAACACTTGAACTTATGCTAGTTAAAGATGTAAGAATTCCAAGGGCACTTTGTATAGTGTTTACAGGAGGAATACTAGGAGCAACAGGTGCAATGATTCAAGGCGTTACAAGAAATCCAATAGCTGAGCCTTCAATACTTGGTGTAAGCCAGGGAGCAACACTTGTAATATCAATTTTTTATGCAGCAGGAATTGCAGTGAATACAAAAAATGTAATGATAGCATCTTTTATAGGGGCATTAATAACAGGAATTATAGTACTTATGTTTATATCAAAAAAGGCAAATAATAATTCAATTGCAAAAATACTTTTAGCTGGAACTGCTATGAGCACATTTTTCATGTCATTAACTACAATAATAGGATTGTTATCAAATCAATCTCAAATGATAGGATTTTGGGTGGCAGGAGGATTTAGAAATGTATCGTGGAGTGACTTCAATCTTGTAGCAGTTGTTGGAATTTTAGGGTTACTGGCAGGTGTTTTTTTATCACCAAAGATAAACATATTAAATCTTGGAGATGATGTTGCAATAGGTCTTGGAGAAAGTCCTGAAAGAATAAGAATTATAACTCTTATAGTAGTAATACCAATGTGTGCAGCAGCTGTTGCAGTTGGGAAAAATATAGCATTTGTAGGACTTATAATTCCACAAATAGTAAGAAAAATATTGGGAGAGGATTATAGAAGAAATATACCATGTTCATTTTTACTTGGGGCAGTTCTTTTAACCTATGCAGATATTGCTGCAAGAATGATATTTAATCCTTATGAAACACCAATAGGAGTATTTACAGCATTAATTGGAATACCATTTTTCATTTCAATAGCGAGAAGGGAGAGAGGATAATGAAGAAAAATAGATTCAAATTAGTTTTAATAATTTTATCATTTTTATTAATTATCTCTTTTGGAATTACGTTGTGCTGGGGAACATATAAGATAGGTCCATTAGAAGTTGTAAATACACTTTTTGGAAATGGAACAAAACTTCAAAATACAGCTGTTCTTTCCATAAGACTTCCAAGGTTATTAGTAGGAGCTTTTGTTGGAATTGCATTATCAACAGCTGGAGGAGTCTTACAGACTATAACTAAAAATGATTTGGCAGATACAGGAATAATAGGTATAAATGCAGGTGCAGCAGTTGCAGCAGTATTGTTTATTACATTTTCTACTGGAAATTATTATAGTGAACTTGGACAGCTTTCAATATTTATACTTCCGCTAATGGCCATCTTAGGTGCTGGAATATCATCATTTATAATATATATTATGTCAAGCAAAGGTGGAATAAGACCTAAAAGGCTTTTATTGATTGGAATAGGATTAAATGCAGGACTAAATGCATTTATAACTTTTTTTACTTTCAGAGGAGGAGTTGGAGATTACAACAGAGTATTGGTATGGACCTCAGGAAGCTTATGGGGAGCTGGAGCAGCTTATGCAAAAGTGATTATTCCAATAGTAACGTTGCTTTATGTATTAGTTTTATTAAACAATAAAAAGTTAGATGTTTTAAATCTTTCAGATGAACTTGCATTATCATTAGGACTTAATTTAGAAAAGGAAAGAAAAAAGTTTTTATGTTTTGCAGTAATACTTGCTGGATGTGCAACAGCATTTGCAGGGAATATTAGTTTCTTAGGCCTGATATCTCCTCATATTGCTAAAAAGTTGGTTGGACCTTATCATAAGAAATTTTTAACAGTATCAGCAATGATAAGTGTAATAATAATTCTTTTGGCAGATGCAGTTTCAAGAAATTTATTCTCTCCAATTGAAATTCCTGTTGGAATAACGGTATCAATATTTGGAGTACCATATTTTATTTATTTAATGATGAAGGAGAAATAATTATGGAAGCTATCAGTGTACGAAATTTAAGTGTATCATATGAAGATAACAATATAATTGAAGATATGGATTTATCTATTCCAAAAGGAATGATAACTATAATAATTGGTTCTAATGGATGTGGAAAGTCAACGCTTCTAAAGACTATAGCGAGAATCAATAAACCTAAAAATGGAGATATTTTTATAAACAATAAAAATATAAAGAAAATAAAAGAAAAAGATATAGCAAAGGAAGTGGCATTTCTTCCACAGGGACCAGTATGCCCAAGTGGACTTACGGTAAGGGAGCTTGTTGCTTATGGAAGATTTCCTCACCAGAAACTTATAGGTGGCCTTAACAGCCATGATAAGGAAATAATAGATTGGGCGATTAATGAGACAGGATTAAGTGATTTTAAAGACAGAGAAGTTGAAAATTTATCTGGAGGACAAAGGCAAAGGGCATGGATTGCAATGACTTTAGCTCAAGAAACAGATATTATAATGCTTGATGAGCCAACAACATATCTTGATATGTCTTATCAACTTGAGGTTCTTGAAGTTCTTGAAAAACTTAATAAAGAAAAGAATATTACAGTGGTTATAGTACTTCATGAACTCAATAATGCCTGCAGATTTGCAAACAATATAGTTGGACTTAAAAAGGGAAAAATAATTTGTGAAGGAAAGCCAATTGATGTGATTAATAAAAGTACTTTAAAAGAAATATATGGAATAAATGCAACGCTTACAAAAAGTGAAAATGGGGAGTATCCAATATGTATGGAATATGAACTTTTAAGGGAGGCTCCATGAAAAATAAAAACTTTATAATAATTGTAATAGGACAGATTATATCTCTTTTTGGAAATGCAGTTCAGCGATTCAGTATGTCTTTATATTTACTGCATTTTACAGGAAGTACAGCAGCTTTTGCAAAGATACTTGCAATATCAACTATACCATATATAATTTTTGCACCTATTGCAGGACGTCTTTCTGATAAAATAAATAAAAAAAAGATAATGATTTATTTAGACCTTTTCTGTGCAGCATTAATTGGAGGTTATGCTCTTATTCTGTTAAACGGAATGGATAGTGAGTTTGTAGTTGGAGCTGTTATGTTTATATTATCAATATGTTATACGTTATATGGGCCAGCAGTAACATCATCTATACCTCAGATAGTAAATGAAGATAGACTCACATCTGCAAATGGAATAATAAATCAGGTTGGATCAGCTGTAAATTTTGTTGGTCCAATACTTGCAGGCGTTTTATATGGATTAGTAGGTATAAAATTCATAGTAATAATAAATGCATTAAGTTTTCTTATGTCAGCAATATTAGAGTTATTTCTGGATATACCTGATGCAGAAAGCAAAACTAATAATGTAATAGGAAAAGATAAATTATCTGATGATTATAATAGCAGTGATAGGTTATTATCTTTTGAATTTGTTAAAAATTCATTTATAGATATGAAAAATACATTTATGTATTTAATGAATGAAAATAAAATTATACTTGGAATAATAGTTTCATATGCATTAGGGAATATTTTTTTAGTTCCTATATTATCAATTGTTGCACCATACTTCATAAATATTTATTTAGGACTACCTTCAGAGATTTATGGAATAGTAGAGGGCATATGTGTATTAGGGATGATATGTGGTGGTTTCTGTATAAGTATAAAACCAGAAATGTTTTCTATGAAAAAAGTCCATTATACATATGTGCCTATGATTTTAGGTGTCGCTTTAATGTCTGTTATAGTATTTTTAAAAATAAATAACTATGCTATGGCAGGATTATTTTCACTTTCTGGAATGGCAATAATGATGTCATTATCTTTATCTAATGTACTAACACTTACTTTTATACAAAAAGAAATATCAATGGATATGCTTGGGAGTATATCGGCATTATCAACAGCTGTAGCAACTATAAGTGTTGCACCAGGGCAGTTACTGTTTGGTCAGGCAATTGATAGTGGAATACCGATTGGAATGATATTATTAATAACATTATGTGCAAACTTTTGTCTTGTATTATTTATTAGATGGAATGTAAGGAAGTTGAAATAAAATTAGATAGAAATAATGGTGGAAGATATAAATTACATATCTTCCACCATTATTTCTATCTTAACACAGTATTGATTTTCATCTTTCGTTGAAAGTTCATTTAGGGGATATTCTTCATAGGCATCACTACACATACGTAAATTATTTTTATCTATAAATTTATATAATTTTTCGTAAAGGTAGTCAGATTCCCCATAAGCACATCTTCCATAGAAAACTGCATACTTCCCTTCAGGTTTATATGAATTTTGATCATGCATAGCTTTAAAATAATATTGAGTTGCATATAAAGGGTTTTTATTTTCAATATCCTTTTTATTGATAATAGCACCAAGTGGATAACCTATATCAATTCCATTTTCAGCAGCAAAATTATAAAATGAAATAGCAGCTTCATCTAATGAGTCATTAGAAATTATTGGTCCTAAAAAAATAGGCTCTTTCTTTTTATATTCGATATTTATACTATTTTCTTTATATTTAATAGCATCCTCTGCCATGTCAACATAAAGTTGCATAACTTCTAAGATGCGTTTAAGTTTTTTTATCTCAGTTAATATATGTTGCTTTTGTGAGCTAAACAAAGAAAACATTTCTTCAGGAGTACGTATATCAATGTATCGTTTTATTTCGTCAATTCCAATCCCAAGTTCTCTAAGGGAAATAATTAAATATGCTGTAGTTAACTGACTTCTAGTATAATAGCGATAACCATTCTTTCCACGAAATTCTGGTGACAATAATCCAATTTGGTCATAATATCTTAGATTTTCACGTTTAATACCTGTAAGATCAGAAAATTCTTTAATTTGCATATTAGATTTATCTTTC
Organism: Clostridium butyricum; assembly: GCF_006742065.1. Classification (NCBI taxonomy): domain Bacteria; kingdom Bacillati; phylum Bacillota; class Clostridia; order Eubacteriales; family Clostridiaceae; genus Clostridium; species Clostridium butyricum. The sequence goes on from NZ_AP019717.1 coordinate 373,179, forward strand.
ATAAATAACCTCCAATTTTAAAATATACTATTGACATTAAAGTTACTTTAAGCTTTATAATACCATTTGAAATAAACTTTAGCAAAATTACTTACATAATGGAGGTAAACTATGAAGTATTTAAAACTATTCCTAAAAGAAAGTAAGGGTAAAGTAGGAATAACATTAATTATGCTTTTGGGACAATCTGTAGGGACGTTATTAATTCCATTTTTGATAGCAGGGATTGTAGATAATGGAATTTTAAAGGGTGATATTAATGAGATTATCAATATAGGTGGACAAATGATATTAGTACTTTTAATAACAACGGTGGCAGCAGTACTTGGAAGTTATTATTCGGCTGATCTTGCTGCTGTTTTTGGGTATTACATGAGAGATAAAATTTTTCGTAAGAGTCAAGAGTTATCTATTCATGAATTTGACACTATTGGAGTTTCTTCTATGATTACACGTACAACTTCAGATATTTCTAATTTGCAACAAACTTTTGGATTGACATTGCAACTTATAGTGCCAGCACCACTCATTATTATTTCATCTATTATTATGACAATACACACTAGTTTTGTTTTAGCCTTAATACTTATTTTATCTGTGGTAATATTCATAATTTTTGCTAGTTTAGTACTTAAGAAATCAATATTTATTTCTAAAAGAGTCCAGACTAAATTAGATTATATAAATCAAGTAATAAGGGAATGTATTACTGGAATCCGTGTTATTCGTGCATTTGGAAATGAGAAATATGAGGAAGATAGAGCAGGTACAGCGTTTAAAAGTTATGCTACAGATATGATAAAGCTAAATAAGATATTTGCTGTATTAAATCCAACAATATGGCTTATAATTGGCTTATCCATAGCTTCTATAGTTTGGATAGGTGGAGTATTTTCTATGAATGGAACAATGGAAATTGGCCAAATAACTGCTGTAACTGAATATTCTATTATTACATTAAGTTATTTGATATTAGCTACAACAACAAGTGTTACACTACCTAAAATGAAATCATGTCTTGATCGTATAGAGGAAGTTTTGGAAATTAATTTAGAAATTCAGGATTTAGATATGGAAAAGAAATGTACAAAGGATAATTATTCAGTAGTTGAATTTGAAAATGTATCTTTCTTTTATAGCGGAGCAGAGGAACCAGTTATAAGAAATGTATCATTTTCATGTAATAAGGGTGAGACAACAGCAATTATTGGAAGTACAGGTTCTGGTAAGAGTACCATTGCCAATCTTATTTTAAGGTTACATGATATAGATGAAGGAGAAATTCGCATAAATGGTGTGGATATAAGATGCATTTCACAAAAGGAATTAAGAGATACAATTGGTTATGTTCCACAAAAAGCATTTTTATTTAGTGGGACAATTGAGGATAACTTAAAAATGGGATATAAAGATGCAACTAAAGAAGATATGAAGAGAGCCTTAAGTATTTCTCAGTCAGATTCTTTTGTAGATAAATTACCTGATGGATTAAAATCTGAAGTATCTCAAGGAGGATCAAATTTCTCGGGAGGACAGAAACAACGATTGTCTATTGCAAGGGCTCTTATTAGACCCGTACCAATTTATATTTTTGATGATAGTTTTTCTGCTTTAGATTTAAAAACAGATTCAACCCTTCGTAAATCACTTAAAGAAAATATGACAGAATCAGCTAAGATAATAATTGCTCAGCGAGTTAGCACGATTATGGACGCAGATCAAATCATTGTATTAGATGAAGGAAAACTAGTAGGGGTTGGGAAACATAGTGATTTAATGAAAAGCTGTTCTGTATATCAAGCAATTGCTAAAAGTCAGATGAGTATAAAGGAGGCTTGATTTTATGAATAAGGATAAAAATAAAAAGAAACATACAAAGGCGTTTAGTGAAGATATTCCTAAAAATACAAAGAAGACTATTAAACGACTAATGAAAAGATTAAAAACACAAAATAAAAAGTTGATAATTGTAGGTATATTGGTATTGCTTAGTAGTGTATTTTATGCAGTTATACCACTGATGGTTGGATTAGCTATAAATAATCTAGTATATGCAATTAGCAATTTTGATAAATCTGTAAGTGTTGTATCCATAGTAACGAAAGCATTATCCATGCCAGTTTTAACACTAGTAATAATATCTATGGTTAATAGTTTTCTTTCTTATATTCAACAATATATAGTATCAAGTGTTGGTGAAAATTTAACTCTATCATTACGTAAAGATATTAGTAAAAAAATAAATAAGCTTCCACTGAAGTATTTTGATTCACATAAAAAAGGGGATGTTATGAGTAGAGTAACTAATGACCTTGAAAAAGTATCATTAGTAATGCAGGTTGGATTTATGCAGTTTATTTCTTCATGTTTTACAATTATACTTACAATTATTTCAATGATTATATTAAATTTAAAGTTATCTTTAATAATCTTTATATTTATTGGAATTAGTGCTATTGCAACAAATTATGTATCAAGTTTAAGTCAACGTTACTATGCATATAATTTCCATGCTATGGGACAGTTAAGTGGAAAAATTGAAGAAGTCTATTCAGGTAATCGTATTATAAAAATATTTAATCAGCAAGAGGACATAATTCAAGAAGTTACTGAACTTAATAAAAAGCAGTTTGAAGCAAATAGAAAGGCTCAGTTTGTTGATTTTGCTATATATCCAACTATAAGACTTCTAAGCCAATTGGGATTTGTTGCAACAGCGATTATAGGTGGAATAATGACACTTAATGGACATATTTCATTAGGTGCAATTCAGGCATTTTTACAATATGTAAATCAAGTTTCTGAGCCTGTTACTCAGGCTTCTTATGTTATTATGTCTCTACAATCAGCCATTGCTGGAGCAGAGAGAGTTTTTGAATTATTAGATGAAGAAGAAGAGATTGCAGATATTAAAATAAATGAATCTTTATTTAATGAACATACTATATCTAAAGGAAAAGTAGATTTTAAAAATGTAAAGTTTGGATATACAGATGAGAAAACCTTAATAAAAAATCTAAATCTTGAAGTAAAGCCAAATGAAATAGTAGCTATTGTTGGTCCGACAGGTGGCGGAAAAACTACATTAATTAACTTGATTATGCGTTTCTATGAATTAAATGGAGGATATATATCAATTGATGGCATTAACATTAATGAAATTCCTAGAAATACCCTGCGAAGACAAATTGGTATGGTACTTCAAGATACATGGCTATTTGAGGGCACAATAGCTGAAAATATTGCTTATGGTAATAGGGATGCTACACGTGAAGAAATAATAGCAGCTGCAAAAGCTGCTTGCTGTGATCATTTTATTCGTACACTAGAGCATGGATATGATACTGTAATCTCTGGAGAAACATCTAATATTTCTCAAGGACAAATGCAGCTTTTAACTATTGCTCGTGCTATGTTAACAAATCCCACAATTATGATATTAGATGAAGCTACTTCAAGTGTAGATACAAGAACAGAAGTAGAAATTCAAAAAGCTTTATCAAGACTTATGAAGGATAAAACAAGTTTTGTCATAGCACATAGATTGTCAACTATCCAAAATGCAGATATGATTTTAGTTGTTAAGGATGGGGATATTGTAGAAAGAGGAAGTCATGATAATCTTATAGAACAAAATGGTTTCTATGCGTCTCTTTATTATAGTCAATTTGAAGTGGCAAATTAAATCAAGGAAAAGCAACAGATAATATGAGTCTCTATATGAAAAGTAAATATTATATTTTCATATAGAGATTAATATTTATAAATAAAACTAAAGTTTTAATGGTCATTTTTTCTATACTCGGATGGAGTACATTTCTTTTGTTCACGAAAAGTTTTAACAAAGTAACTTGTATCTTGAAAACCACATTGAGCACCTATTTTAGTAATAGTTTCGTTTGTTGAGGTTAGAAATTCAACAGCTTTTTGAATACGAAATTGCTTTAGGTACTGAATAGGAGGTATTCCAATTATATTTCGAAAACATCGGAGACATTCGCTTTCACTAATCATTGCAGTATCTGCTATCATAGAAACATTTATTTGATCATGATAATGATCTTGTATAAACTGAAGCATTAATTTTAGGCGATTACTATTTCTTAATACTTTTTCAGAGGGCTGCCTTGATATAACAGGATGATAAGCAGATAAATGTAAAATGAGTTGGGATAATGAGGAGCGAACTTGAAATTCGTATCCAAACGGTTCGTTAGCACAACTGTTCCAAGCTGATTCTATAGCATGAGTTGCTTCTTTATGCCATGCTTGTGAACTATCAAGATGTATATGTTTTACTATTGGATTTGTCAGCAAAGGTTGAACATAGTTATGCCAGAATATACTATCAATGCTTCCACCAATAAGACGAGGGTGAAAAGTAATGGAATGGAGATGACAGATAGAACAATTTTTGCTCCATGCAGCATGAAGTATACCAGCATTTATAAATATACCTTCCCCTTGCTTTAGTGTATATTTTTTTGTTCCAGCAGCAATTAATGCAGTGCCTTCTGAAACTATAACTGCTTCAAATTCATCATGCCAATGCCAAGGAACACTTTTTTTAATCAAATCATCATCATAGCAGGCAACAGGAAACAAAACCGTACCATGTTCTACTAGTTCTCTTCCATGTTCATTTGTTGTGGTATTACATAAAGATAAAGCCATTAAATGCTCCAATATTGACGGTATTATTATATAAAATAGCTGAATTTATTATATATATAATAAATTTTTGCTGATATAATTATACTTAAAAGAAAGGGGAAATACAATATGATTCATTTACTTCTAGCAGTTATTTATTTATCTTTCATAAGTCTTGGTCTTCCAGATTCATTACTTGGATCAGCATGGCCGGCTATGTACAGTGAATTTGGGGTACCGGTTTCTTATGCAGGTATTATTTCTATGATTATTGCGGCAGGAACAATTTTATCAAGCTTACAAAGTGATAGACTCACTCGTAAATTAGGAACAGGAAAAGTAACAGCAATTAGTGTAGCAATGACAGCAGTAGCTCTGTTTGGATTTTCTTTTAGTAATTCTTTCTGGATATTATGCTTTTGGGCAATTCCATATGGTCTTGGTGCAGGAAGTGTAGATGCATCGCTTAACAATTATGTAGCATTGAATTATGCGAGCAGACATATGAGCTGGCTTCACTGTATGTGGGGAGTTGGTGCTTCTCTTGGACCATATATCATGGGATATGCAATGACAGGTGGACAAGGGTGGAATTCAGGTTATGGTTATATTGCAGTCTTACAAATCGTTTTAACAATTATTTTGATTTTTAGTTTACCTCTATGGAAAAATAGAGCAGAAGAAAAAAATGCAGATTATGTAAATGCAAAAACACTTACACTAAAAGAAATTATAAAAATTTCAGGTGCAAAAGAGATAATGATTACATTTTTCTGTTATTGTGCATTAGAACAGACAACTGGACTTTGGGCAAGTAGTTATTTAACTTTACATAAGGGTATATCTGCAGATAAAGCAGCAAGCTTTGCAAGTATGTTCTTTATTGGAATTACAATAGGTCGTGCATTTAGTGGTTTTATTACTATGAAGTTAAGTGATTCAAAGATGATCCGTTTAGGTCAAGGAGTAGCTGCCATTGGTATTATAACTTTAATGCTTCCGTTTGGAGAGTATATATCATTAATAGGGCTGATTATGATTGGTCTTGGGTGTGCACCCATATATCCTTGCATTATTCATTCAACACCAGAATATTTTGGTGCGGATAAATCACAAGCAATTATTGGAGTTCAAATGGCAAGCGCTTATATAGGAACATTATTAATGCCACCAATTTTTGGTCTTATTGCTGAGTATATTAACGTATCACTATATCCAGTTTATCTTTTTATAGTGATGATTTTTATGGTTGTTATGCATGAAGCATTACTACGAAAAAAGAATATTTAAAATATTCATTTAGACAGTGATAGTCTTTTTATATTAAAATTTATAATAATATATAAAATTATATATTATTCATACAAAAGGTGAAATACTTGGTGAGGTATTATTTACAGGTTAGAGATATTTAGTTAACAGTCTAATAAATATAAATTAATAACTCTTATTTTAAAAAGTTTATAATTTTTATCTATGTTTTCATGACTATGAAATTTTAATATATAATTTGATGAAAATAAAAAAATTATACATATATATTGACAGACTATGTATATTAGTGATATTTTTGGTAAGGTACTTTTAAATTAGTTCAGCGAAACTAAGAAAGGAAGATGATATTATTATGTATGATAAAATTTCAAAAAGTGGAAAAGACAGTATAGATGTGAATGAAAAAATACCTTTAGTTAAGGCGATTCCATTAAGTATACAGCATCTATTTGCAATGTTTGGAGCATCAGTTCTAGTACCACTTATATTTAAAATTGATCCAACGACAGTATTATTTTTTAATGGTATAGGCACATTGCTATATGCGTTTATAACAAAAAGAAAAATTCCAGCGTATTTAGGTTCAAGTTTTGCATTTATTTCACCAGTACTTTTATTATATAGCCAAGGTTATGATTTTCAAACAATACAAGGTGGCTTTGTAATAACTGGAATAGTTTTTTCTTTGATAGCAGTTATTGTAGGATATACAGGAATCGGTTGGATAAACAAATTATTTCCACCAGCTGCTATGGGATCTATTATTACAATAATAGGTTTAGAATTAGCTAGCAGTGCAGCAGACATGGCAGGATTCCCAGTAGGAGGAAGTAATTCACCAACAATGAATATTACTTGGGTAATTGTATCTATGGTGACATTAGTTACAGTTATTTTATGTAATGTACTTTTAAGAGGATTTTTAAAAGTAATTCCATTGTTAATAGGTGTAATTATTGGATATATTACATCATGCTTTATGGGGCTTGTAGATTTTTCTACAGTAAGCAATGCAAGCTTTTTTGTATTACCAAACATAAAAGTAGCACACTTTAATATTAATGCAATACTTACAATATTACCAGCAACTTTTGTGGTAGTAGCAGAACATGTAGGACATCTAAAAGTTACAAGCAGCATAGTTGGAAAAGACTTTATGAAAGATCCAGGACTTCATAAATCTCTACTTGGAGATGGATTATCTACTATAATTTCAGGAATGTTTGGATCAGTTCCAACAACTACTTATGGTGAAAATATAGGAGTAATGGCATTAACTAAAGTTTACAGTGTATATGTAATTTGTGGTGCCGGATTAATATCTGTAATCTTAGGATTTTCAGGTAAAATGTCAGCTCTTATAACCACAATTCCTACACCAGTTATTGGGGGAGTAAGCTTCCTATTATTTGGTACAATAGCAGTATCAGGATTAAGAACTTTTATAGAAGAAAAAGTTGATTTTGCTAAATCAAGAAATTTAATTCTTGCATCAGTTATATTTATTGTAGGTCTAAGTGGAATTAAGCTTACAATAGGTGCATTTGAAATTAAAGGTATGGGATTAGCTACACTTGTAGCAATAGTGTTGAGCATTAGCTTTATTATATTTGATAAACTTGGCATTATGAATGAAAAAGAATAAACTTTTATAAAGATAACAGCATTAAGATGTGATATGAACTGATAATATATATTTGATATGAGAGCAGTTCAATTCTCTTAATGCTGTTTATTTGTTATATATGGTATTATGAGTTTTGTTATTAAAATATATATGTAGATGAAAACTAGAAAGTAACTTATAATATAATTTACTACTTAGTATATAAAACTAATGTAGATAGAAATGTTAAGTAAGTAATACATTTTATAAAAATTAAAAGTATAAAAAATATCATATAAGTACGGAGGAGTATATGAATAATATAAATTTACACGGATTAAAAGGTAGAATAGTTAGAAAAGAAGATTATGATTATGATGAATGCAGATTATCATGGAACAGAGCTATTGATTCATATCCCAAAGTAATTGTTTACTGCTCAAATAAAGAAGAAGTTGCAAATAATATAAGATGGTGCATAGAAAATAGTGTGCAATTTAGAATAAGAAATGGTGCTCATAATTATGAGGGATATTCAACTGGCGATGATATTATAGTTATTGATTTGAGTAGAATGAACAAAATTAACCTTGATGAGGAAAGTAATATGGTAACAATAGAAGGTGGAGTACGCAACAGAGAAGCATATGATTTCTTATGTTCGAAAGGATATCCATTTCCAGGTGGGGGATGTCCTACAGTAGGAATTGCAGGTCTTACACTTGGTGGAGGCTGGGGATATTCAAGCAGATTTCTTGGTCTTGCATGTGATAGTTTAATGGAAATAGAATTTATTGATTATAAAGGCAATTTAATAACTGCTAATAGTAATACAAATGAAGATTTATTCTGGGCAAGCAAAGGCTGTGGCGGTGGAAATTTTGGGGTTGTTGTATCTATGACATTTAAGCTTGCAGCAAAAGTGGAAAATGTTACATTAATTGATCTTGAATATACTAATCTAGCAACTCATAACCAGGTTACTGTAATAAGAATGTATGAGAAGATGTTTAATAATCTTGATAACAAAGCTAATTTTAAGATGGCAGTTTATAATTCTAATAAAAAAGGAATAGGAATAAAAATAATTGGATTATATTATGGTGAGGAAAAAGAAGCAAAAAATATATTAATGCCCTTTATAAGTTTAAAATACGATAAAACTCTAAATTTAACATATACGAGTATATTAGAAGCTAATAGAATAATACAGGATAGTCATCCTGATTATGAAAAATATAAATCTACAGGAAGGTTCATTTATAAAGAATATTCAGAAGAAGAAATAGAACAAATATTAAATCTTTTGAATGATTCAGCAAATGGAAGTGTTTATACTGCTATAACTTTTTATGGACTTGGTGGAGCTGTAAAAGATAAAGACAAAGATGAGAGCGCATTTTACTATAGGGATGCAAAATTTATAATGGGATTTCAAAGTGTATTTGAAGATGATAAATATAAAAGAGAAAATATAGAGTGGTTTTTAGAGAAGTTTAAATATATTAGAAACATAACACAAGGATCATTTATTAATTTTCCTTTAACAGAACTTGAAAATTATCATCAAGAATACTATGGAAATAATTATGAAAAATTAAAATGTATTAAGTATAAATATGATCCATATAATAAATTTAATTTTGAACAGAGTATATAATTGATATATATTAATAGTTATTTATAGTTTAATGAGTTTATATTCAAAAATCCAAATAACTTAATGTTTCTAAAAATAAATAAATTTTAAATAACAAGCAGTTTAGTATTTTTGTAATAAGTAACTAAACTGCTTGTTGTTTTTAGTACAATTGATTAAATTATGATATTAGCATTTCAAACAAGAAATTACCTTTTCATTTTACAAGATATGGTTTAATTAATACTTGACTTAAAGTTAACTCAAAGTGCTAACATTAAGTTTATATTATGAAAATAATTTTAACTAATTATTAAAATGTGAGTTATTACAAGTATTAATGCTTTTTAGGATAATCAATGATTATATATTATTACAAGCAAGCGTTAGTATATAAAATTAAAAATCAAAAGGAGATGGAAGTATTTTGAGTAAAAAAGAGGTAATGATTTTAACAGGGGCTGGACAAATCGGTATGGCAATTGCTAGAAGAATGGGATATGGAAAAAAGATAGTTATTGGAGATAGAAATATAAATAATGGACAGAAAATTAGTGAAATCTTAACGAATGCTGGATTTGATGCAGAATATGTAAAAATTGATATATCATCAAGAGAATCTATTTTAAAGCTTATTTCTAAATCAAAGGAATATGGTGATATAACAATGCTTGTTAATGCAGCAGGAGTATCACCAAGTCAGGCATCAATAGAAGATATTTTAAAAGTTGACTTATATGGAACAGCAGTTTTATTAGAAGAAGTTGGAAAAGTAATTGCACCAGAAGGTGTTGGAGTAACAATTTCAAGTCAATCTGGACATAGGATGCAGCAACTTACAGCAGTTGAGGATGAACAACTTGCAATTACTCCTACAGAAGAGTTATTAAATCTTTCAATTTTAAAACCTGAAAATATTAAGGATACTCTTCATGCATATCAGATGGCAAAAAGATGTAATGAAAAGCGAGTTATGGCTGAAGCTGTAAAGTGGGGAGAAAAAGGTGCTCGTATAAATTCTATTTCTCCAGGTATTGTTGTTACTCCACTTGCTATTGATGAATTTAATGGACCAAGAGGAGAGTTTTATAAGAACATGTTTGCAAAGTGCCCAGCAGGACGTCCGGGAACAGCAGACGAAGTAGCAAATGTTGCAGAGCTTCTTATGAGCGATAAGGGTGCATTTATTACAGGTTCAGATTTTCTAATTGATGGTGGTGCGACTGCATCTTATTTCTATGGATCATTAAAGCCTAATAGGGATACAAATACAAAATAAGGTTTTCTAAACTTGTCTTTTTACAGACTAGTTTACGTGATGAAGTTAGTCATATTCTTTATGCTTCGTGAGTAAATGTTTTAGAAGCATAAGGAACATGACTTTGAATTTTTTGTATTTAGTACTTTATAAAGAAAGATTTCTAATAATTTAACTGGTCGATAAATAGAGCTAATTCAGTCCGACTGGCTAAGTTTAGTTTTTCAAATATTTTTGTTAAATAATTTTTTATAGTTCCTTCTGTAAGAAATAATTCATTACAGATATCTTTATTACTTTTTCCTTGCCCAACAAGTATAGCAACATCCATTTCTCTTTTTGTAAGAAGATTTAGTTTTTCTTTGTTATAATTAATTGCTTTATTTGGAGAAAGTTTATTAAATTCTTTTATAATCTTTGAGGCTACTTCAGGATTAAGCAGTATATTTCCTGCACAAGCTGTTTTTATAGCTTTACTTATTTCATCAAAACCGGCATCTTTTAATATATACCCATCAGCACCATTTCTAATTCCAGTAAATATGTATTCATCTTCATTAAAAGTAGTTAATATTATTATTTTAATATGACTAAATTTTTCTTTAATTATTTTAGTTGCATCTACACCATTAATTATTGGCATTCTAATATCCATAAGAATTACATCAGGATATATATTTTTTTTTAGAAGTTCAATAAGATCTTGTCCATTATCAACTTCACCAATTACTTTTATTTCATTATCTAAACTTAAAATCATTTTTAAACCTTCACGAACTATTTTTTGATCATCTGCTATAATAACGTTTATCATATTTTATTTCCTTTCACTAATTTCTTATAATTTATCTTGATTTTAAATTCTCTATTGAGAAAATAGATAAAAGAATTTGAATTATAAACTTATATTGGAATGAAAATATTTATGCAAAAGCCTAAATTAGTATTGCTAATATAATTAGTTGTTCCACCTAAAGCCTTTATTCTATCATCAATTCCAACAAGTCCATTTGATTTAACAATATTATTACATACAACTCCATTATTAGTAATCAAAATTTCTAAATTATCATTACTTCTTAATATTTCAATATCAATTTTTGTTGCATTTCCATGCTTAAGACCATTAGTTATAGATTCTTGTATAGTAGTATACAATGAAGCTTTAATAGAATTATCCAGATCATCGATAGATTTGTTTATGTAATAGTTAATTTTTATATAGTTAAATAAATGAAAATTACTAATAAGTTTTTTAATGGCATCAGTGAAATCTTGTATTTCAGGTTCAGATTTCATAAGAGTAACTGTATTTCTGAGTTCAGCAATACTTGATTGAACTATTGCTTTTGATTGATGTAGAACTTTTTTTAGATTAATATCATCTTTATTAGATATTTTTTCTGCAAACTCTAAATACATGGTTAATGCCATGAGTGAGTGTCCCAATGAATCATGGAGTTGTTGAGATACTCTTGATCGTTCTTTTAATATTGTAATTTTTTCTATATTTGCAGCATATTCGAATAGCTTGGTATTAGCTACAGTTAATTTTTTATTAAGCTGTTCTAATTCCTCTTTTTCAACTTCAATTTTTTTCTGATTATATAGCATACCAGTTATACCACAATATGCAAAAAAATTAATTGTTATAAATATTATTGTTGTTCTAATATCCTGGTGAGTAGGAATTATAGTAGTTATAAAAAAATATAAACTTGCATGAATACCCAAAAAAACTTCTAGTATATTTTTATTGAAATTAAAAAAATCAAATATAAGACAATAAATAAGTGCAATAGAATTTACATGTTTTACATAATAATAAATTATCATAGCACTACATACATGAAGAAACATAAGTATATATTCATATTTAACATTACGTATTAATTTAAAATTCATAAGATATTCATGGAAAAACATAAAAATGCATAAACAGAATAAAGCAATCATTAGAAGATAATCATTGTGATAATCAATATAAATTAATACAAAGAGTGAAAACAATAATAAGATTTTTAATCCTAAAAAAATTTTTAATTGAGTTTTCATCTGATAAGAGGCACCTACTTTACTATAAATTTCTACATCCATTTTATGATTATATTATAACATTTTTCAAATTATAAATTATATTACTAAAGTCATATAGATTATATAACTAAGGTAACTATTATCTAAAGAAAATAATAGATAGAATTTAAATAGCATAGAAAATTTACCTTATATATATTAAAAATTAATTCATAAGTAGGAGGAAGAAATGAAAAAAGCAAGGAAAATATTAATATATGCCTTAGTAGTAGCTGTTTTATTAGTAGGAACTTTTATAGTGAAATTTATATCATCAAATTCTAAGACTGATAATGTTATGGCATCAGAGAATAAGCTTTCAGTTGAAGTGTATAAGGCAGAATTAAAAGATAGAATGTCAGGAGATACATATAAATCTACTTTAGAAGCTTATGAGCAGGGAATAATAAGTAGCAAAATATCAGCAAAAGTTACCAAAGTAGTGGTTGAAAATGGTCAGTATGTAAATGAAGGAGATACAATAGCAGTTTTAGATGATCAAGACATACAGAACAGTATAAAAACAGCAACAGCTCAGTTAGAGGTAAATGAAAAGCAAGTTAATTCAGCCGAGCAGCAACTTAATTCCACACAGACTTCTCTTGAAAAGCTTAAGATTAATGTAGATGATGCACAGCGTAATTATGATAGAGAAAAGGCTCTTTTTGATGCAGGAGCAGTATCACAATCAGAGTTGGACGCTTCAGAAAAAGCTTTAAATACTTCTAAAGCTGATTATAATTCAGGACAAGCCAATATCGAAATATCAAAGGCATCTATTGAGAGTGCAAAAGCTAGTGTAGAAGCTCAGAAAGTAAATATAGAGAAATTACAAAATGATTTAAATAATGTAGTCATAAAGGCACCTATAAGTGGTGTAATAAGTGAGAAAAATGTAAATGTTGGGCAAATTATCAATCAGGGTGCAGTACTAGCCAAAATTAATGATATATCATATGTATTTGCTACAATTCAAGTACCACAAGAGAAAATAAATGATATAAAAGTTGGAAAACCAGCTGAGGTTACTCTTGAAGATAATAATACGGTTCATAATGGAACATTAGACAGCATAGATTTATCAGGCGATTCTACATTAAGGGTATTTAATTGTAAAATCAAAATGGAAAATAGTAATAAAGAATTATTACCAGGGGAATATGCAAAAGTAAATTTCTCGAATACTGAAAATAATAATAAAGTAATTACTATACCAGTAAGTTCTTTAGCTGGTAGTGAAGGAGATTACTATGTTTTTATAAATGATAATGGGGTAGCTTCTAAAGTATCTGTTGATATTGGTGATGCAGATGAAAATAATGTAGAGATAATATCAGGAGTTAAGGAAGGTGATGAAATAATATGTACAAACATGAGCTCACTTAAAGATGGTTGTAAAATTGATGTAATTTCAACTTCTGATGATACTTCAATACAAGATGCTGATAAAAATAGTGAAAGCATGACATCAAAGTAGGAGGCATGGCAGATGAAAATAGCAGATATAAGTATAAAAAGACCTGTATTTATCATAGTTATAATGATTACACTCACTATTTTAGGTTTTGTTTCATATAAATCACTAGCATTAAATGATATGCCAGATGCAGATTTACCGTATGTTTCAGTAATGATAACTGAAAATGGTGCAACACCTGAAGAAATTGAAACAAAGATAACAAAAGAAGTAGAAGATGCGGTTCAACAGATTTCCGGAGTTCAAAGTTTAACTTCAACAATAAATTCTGGCTATTCTCAAACAACAATAGAATTTGACCTTGGGATAGATCCATCAACTGCAGCTCAAGAAGTTAGAGATAAAATTTCTGGAATAAGAGGAAATCTTCCAACAGATATTAATGATCCAATTGTTTCAAAGTTTGATATGTCAGCTAGTGCTATTGTATCAATAGCTGTTTATGGTACTGATGATAATCAGAAAGCATCTGATTTTGTAGATAATACGTTGAAAAATAAATTATATTCAGTATCTGGAGTAGGATCAATAAATGTATCAGGTGAAGATACAAGAGAAATTCATATAAAATTAGATAATGATAAAATGTTAAAATATGGTCTTACAGCAAGTGCTGTATTAAATAGCATTAAAACTGATAATACGGATCAATCTTCAGGAAAAGTCAGTGATGGAAATAATGAAATATCGATTACTACAACTAGTAAAATACAAAAAATAGAAGATTTCAAAAATATAGTAATAGAAAATGTTAAGGGTACAGAAGTAAGAGTAAAAGATGTAGCAACAGTTGAAGATGGAGTCGAGGAAAGAACTAGTCAAGCTTATTACAATGGAAATAAAGCAATTGGTATTGATGTAGTAAAACAGTCTGGTTCTAATACTGTTGAAGTAGCCAAAGGTGTTAAGAATGTAGTAGAAGAAGTAAAGCATTCATTACCAGAGGGATTAAGTATTGATATTGTCTCAGATAATTCTCAATCTATTGAGGATACAGTAGATGATGTTATGAAAACTATTTATGAAGGTTGTATTTTAGCTGTAATTATTGTATTTTTATTTTTACATGAATGGGAAAGTACAATTATAAGTGCCTTTTCTCTTTTAATTTCAGTTATAACTACTTTTATATGTCTAAAGCTTATGCATTTTACTTTAAACACAATGTCATTAATGTCCTTGTCACTTGCTGTTGGTCTTTTAATTGATGATGCTATAGTTGTAATAGAAAATATTATACGACATCTGCATATGGGTAAAAGGCCTTTTGAGGCAGCAAGGGATGCTACTTCAGAAATTGGTTTTGCAGTAATAGCTACAACTTCAGCAGTTATTGCAGTATTTTTACCATTAGCTATGATAAGTGGAATGATAGGAAAATACTTTATTGAATTTGCTTTGACAATTGTATTCAGTATGGCTGTTTCATTGTTTGTATCATTTACCCTTGTTCCAATGATGGCTTCTAAAATGCTAAAAATATCTGATGGGAAAAAGAGTACAATTATAGGAAGAGCTTTTGTTGTGTTTGATAAAAAGTTTGAATATGTTTCAGAAAAATATTCACATCTTTTAAGATTTCTTTTGACTAAACGAGTTGTTGTATTAATTGTATGTGGAGCTATGTTTTTCAGCAGTCTTTTACTTATAAAATCTTTAGGATTTAATATGTTACCAACAACAGATAAAGGGATTATAAATGTTAAGGCAGATTTCGACTCTGGAATTACTTTAGATAAAGCAATAGAAAAAACTAAAAAGATTGAAGAATGCATTGATAAATATCCAGAGGTAAAATATATGTATTCAACAGTAGAAAATAGTTCAGCATCAGTTTCAATTACCCTTGTAGATAAAAAAGAACGTAAAGATACCTCAAAGGTAATTGCACAGAAAATAAGTGATGATTTAAAATCACTATCAGGAATGGAAGTATATGCATCAGCATCATCTATGGGGGGATTTGGTTCTTCAAAAGATGTAACTTATAATATTGTTGGAGATGATAGAGAAAAAGTAATTGCATTTGCTCAAAAGATAAAAGAAGAAATGGAAAATGATCCACAGGCAGCAGATGTTGGAATTAATGCGAAGACAGGTATTCCAGAAGTTAAAATGGTTGTTGATCGTGATAAAGCAGCAGACTTAGGAGTTAAAAGTTCAGATGTAGCAAGTACTCTTAATACATTTTTCAACTATTCTACTGTAAGTAAATATGATGGTGGAAAAGATAGATATGATGTTAAAGTAATGCTTAAGGATGATCAGCGTAAGAGTATAGAAGACCTTAATGGAATATATGTTTCAGGAACAAATAACAAACTGATCCCAGTAAATCAGGTAAGTAAAAAAGTTATTGGAAGAACATCTTCATCATTGCACAGATATAATAAACAGGCAGAAGTGTCTCTTTCATGTAATGTAAAAGGAAAAACAGCAGGAACTTTCCAAACAGAATATTTAAATAAAATAAAAAGTGAACTACCAGATGGAGTTTCACTATCTGTTGGAGGAATGAATGGTACAATGCAGAAAAGCTTAAGTAGCTTTGGATTATGTGCACTTTTATCAATTGTATTTTTATATTTGGTAATGGCAGCACAATTTGAAAGTTTTGTAGAGCCAATGGCAGTGATGTTTGCTCTCCCACTTGCAATGATAGGTGCAATAATAGCATTATTTATATGCAGAAGTGAATTAAGTATTATGGCTTTAATAGGGATTGTAATGCTTATGGGACTTGTTGCTAAAAATGGTATATTACTTATTGATGCTGCAAAAGAGAGAATGGAAAATGGAATGAATAGAAATGAAGCTTTAGTAGAAGCCGGGTTTGTAAGACTTCGTCCAATTATTATGACAACTTTAGCAATGATTTTAGGTATGCTACCTACAGCAGTAGCTACAGGTGCTGGAACTGAAATGCGTAAACCAATGGCAGAAGCTGTAATTGGAGGACTAATCACTTCAACTATACTTACTTTATTTGTAGTTCCAATTGCGTACACATTACTTGATGGATTGAAAAGAAGAATTTTAAAGATATTTAGTAAAAACTTGAGTCCTAAAGATATTCATAAGGATTTAGAATTACAGGAAGAGTTAAAAAAATGATATTGAGGACAATCTTAAAATTAGGAAATGAGAAATAAAATATTATAAAGTTATTTTGATAAATAGCCTTTTACATATTATGTGAAGGGCTATTATCATATTTAAGTTTATAATAATATGGATGAAAATCTCTATTAAAATATAATTTTTAATAAGTTTGACATCAAACTATTTGTGCTGTATGATTAGTTTGGCAAAAAACTAATTTATTAACAGATACAAAGGAGAAATATGATGAATGTTTTAGAATCAATATATTCACGTAAGAGTATAAGAAAATTTAAAGATGAAACAGTTCCTAAAGAAGACATATTAAAAATGCTGTCAGCAGCTGCACAGGCACCTTCACCAAAGCACCAGCAAAATTGGAATTTTGTTGTACTTACTAACCGTGAAATAATAAATAAAATGGCTGAGATTGTAACAGAAAGCCATGAAAAAATAGGTGATCTTGCAAAAACTGAAAAAGAGAAAAAAATTCATATGAGTGTATTGAAGTATTATACGTGTTTTAAAAATGCACCAGTAGTAATAATGGTATATGGGTCTGAATATAAGATGATAGAGTATAAGATACTTAAAGAAAATAATGTATCTCAAGATATACTGGACATGCTAGTATCACCTCAATCAGCAGCACAAGGAATAGGTGCTTCTGTTGAAAACTTTATGTTAGCAGCAACAGAAATGGGATATGGAACTTGCTATATGACTGGACCAACTCATGCTAAAGATAAAATTGAAAAATTAATAGGTTTTAATAAACCTGAATATAATTTAATGTCTATGATCGCCTTAGGAGTTGCCCAAGATGAAACTCCAGCTAAACCTCCTCGTAAACCAATTGAAGATATAGTAACGTTTATAGACTAAATGATTAGATGAAATAAAAATGTCTCAGAAATGAGACATTTTTTATTTTTCAGATCTAAAGTTGGAATTAAGCTTTTTAAGTAATCTTAGAAACTCTTCTTTTTCTGATTCTGTAAAATCTTTATAAGCTGTTTCTTTTACTTGATCTGAAATATAATTAAAAGTACTTTCGATTTCTCTAGCTTTTGGAGTTAAACTTATATATGTAATACGTTTATCTATATGAGACTTTTCTTTTTGTATATATCCTAAATCTATAAGTTTATTTATTAATGGAGTAACTGTCGATTTATCTTTACCAATTTTTTTTGCAATTTCTTTCATTGTAAGTTTTCTATCACTTTCATAAAGAGAAGTCAAAACGTTACCATGTGTGGGAATTAACTCAGTTAGGTTATTTTCTTTTAATTTATTTTCAATAAATTTTATCATATTAGATTTTGTTCTGCTAATAAAATAAATAATATATTTATCGTTCATTTTAATCTCCAATCTAAATAAAAGTATAATTGTATCAAAATCTATAATATCATACTTAGATAAATATTTTTAAGTTATTATTTATAAATATAAAATTATGAACTTTAATTATAAATATTTTAGTAGAATAGGAAATTAATGCAACATTTTTTGATCTGAATTGTATTACATATAGGAAGCAAAAATAATAATATTAAGGGAAGTGTAAAAGTTATGAAAAAATTAATGATAGGACTATTAACAATTGCAACAGTTACAGGAATGACAGTTCCTACATTTGCAGGTGATATATATAGTGTTGATTCTAATTTGGAGCAAAGATTAGTATCAACTAACATATCTAATGAATTAGTTAATAATGTGACTATAGGTGGTAAAAATATAAATATAGGTAATCTTAATATTTTAGTAAACAAAGGAAAGATTATGGTTCCATTAAAAGCTACAGCAAAAAGTTTAGGGTTTAAAGTAACTATAAATAAAGATAATAGAAGTGCAAGTTTAGACAATGCTAATATTAAAACACAAATTCAAATAGGGATTGATTCGTATTATTATGAAAGTAGTAAAGCAATTGGAATGACAGCACCAGAAAAATTAGGGGCAGAACCTATATTAGTTGATAATAATATATATGTTCCAATAAAAATGTATAATATTCTTCTTAATGATTCTAATGCAGTGGGTAGTTTTTGGACGAAAACAAAAGATGGACAGTGGGTTTACGTTGATAAGGGAGAACTTGCTATAGGCTGGAAATTAATCCATAATAAATGGTATTTTATGAACAGTAATGGAATCATGGAAAATGGATGGATACAGACAAATGGAAATTGGTATTATCTATATGATAATGGAGAAATGGCAATTGATACTATCACACCAGATGGATATAAAGTAGATTTAAATGGAAAGTGGGACTTTGGGAAAAAAGTTTCAATTGATGATATTAAAGCTGGAATACCAAGTCCCATAGAAGAATTTAAAACTATAGAAGAAGCTCAGAAGGTTCTTGATTTTAATATTACATTTCCTAAAGAGATTCCATCAGAATATGATATTGAATATATAAGCACTATTTCAAAAAAACTGTTCCAAATTTGTTATACTGATGGAAAAGATGAAGTGTTATATAGAATGGGACAAGATGTAAATAATATAAGTGGAGACTATAATAATTATAAGAATAATAATATTGTAGAGATAGATGATAAAAAGATCAAATTAAGTGGAAATGATGATTTTATAAAACTTGCAACTTGGAATGTAAATGATATGTCATATTCTATATCATCAAGTAATGGAATTAGCAAGGATAAAATGATTAATATAATTAAAAGTGTAAAATATGAAGGAAAATAATAAAACCCCACTATGATAATATATCTAATAAAGTAACTTATTTATATAACATATAATAAAAAGTTATAAATATATTAAAAGATGATTTTTATATTAATTAAGAATCATCTTTCTTAGATTGCACTGAGACTTGTAATCCTATGTTAACAATTACATTGTTCATAATGTCTGAAGCAGTTTAGTTAAAATAAATTAAAAATTGTAAGAAAACTATTGCATGATGGAAAAAAAAGTGATACAATGTAAACGTAGTCAAGAATGAAACATCAAATAAGAGTTTCCAATTAGATTACAAAAAATAAAAAAAATTTAGCGTGTTACTGATTCGATCAGGCATAAGCTTCTGGAAATAAAAAATAATAAAATAATGTAATATTTATTTGTTATACACATGTTTTGCACAATTTTACAAGGTATTATAATCTTTTTTATGAGTTAATTTAGTGTACAGGTGTTGTGATGAAATTCTAATATTTATTTATTTTATTTTATTTCGGAACGCTTATGCTTTTTTGTGTTTGTAACAAATAAAAAAATAGGAGGTATAAAAATGGTAGGAATTATTCTTGCTAGTCATGGAGAATTCGCAAAAGGCATTTTGCAATCTGGTTCAATGATTTTTGGAGAACAGCAAAATGTAAAAGCTGTTACGTTAATGCCAAGTGAAGGACCTGATGACTTGAAAGCAAAATTGAAAGACGCAATTGCATCTTTTGACAATCAAGACGAAGTCTTATTCTTAGTTGATCTTTGGGGCGGTACACCATTCAACCAAGCCAATGCTCTATTTGAAGAACACAAAGACAAATGGGCAATTGTAGCTGGTCTGAATTTACCAATGCTTATTGAAGCTTATGGAGCACGTCTTTCAATGGAATCTGCACATGAAATTGCAGCGTATATCTTAAATTCAGCTAAAGAAGGAGTTAAGGTTAAGCCAGAAGAATTAGAACCAGCAGATACTGGTAAGACTTCTACGGCTTCAAATTCGCAATCTAATGCAGGTGCACCTGGATCATTTGAATACGTTTTAGCTCGTATTGACTCTCGTTTACTTCATGGTCAAGTAGCAACTGCTTGGACAAAAACTGTACAGCCTACAAGAATCATTGTTGTGTCAGATGCAGTAGCTTACGATAAACTTCGTAAGAACTTAATCCAACAGGCAGCTCCTCCAGGAGTAAAGGCTCATGTTGTGCCAGTTGATCATATGATTAAACTTGCAAAAGATGATAAGCACTTTGGTGGACAGCGTGCAATGCTTCTTTTTGAAAATCCACATGATGTACTTAGAGCAATAGAGGGTGGAGTTCCTCTAAAGACAATAAATGTTGGTTCTATGGCTCACTCTATTGGAAAGGTTCAACCTAATAAGGTTCTTGCATTTGACCAAAAAGATATTGATACATTTGCAAAAATCAAGAAAGCCGGAATCACTTTTGACGTTCGTAAAGTGCCAAATGATTCAAAAGCAAATATGGACGAAATCTTAAAGAAAGCACAAGACGAATTAAATAAACAAAAATAATTTAATTATTTGAAAAAAAGGAGGATTATAATCATGACTTTAAATATGCTTCAAATTATATTAGTTATTGCTGTAGCATTTCTAGCTGGTATAGAAGGTATTTTGGATGAATTCCAATTCCATCAACCATTAGTTGCCTGCACATTGATAGGTTTGGTTACAGGTAATTTAGTACCATGTTTAATATTAGGTGGTACACTTCAATTAATTGCCTTAGGTTGGGCAAATATAGGTGCAGCAGTAGCACCTGATGCAGCATTAGCATCTGTTGCATCTGCAATAATTTTAGTACTTAGCGGACAAGGAGAAGCAGGAGTTTCTTCAGCAATAGCTATAGCTATTCCTCTAGCTGTTGCAGGATTATTATTAACAATTATTTGCCGTACAATAGCTACAGCATTCGTACATTTCATGGATGCAGCAGCTAAAGAAGGAAATTTAAGAGCTATTGAAATGTGGCAAGTTGCAGCTATTTGTTTACAAGGTATACGTATAGCAATTCCAGCAGGAATAATTTTAATAGTTGGTGAAGGTCCAATATCTTCATTACTTGCATCTATGCCTCAATGGTTAACAAGTGGTTTAGCAATTGGTGGTGGAATGGTTGTAGCTGTTGGTTATGCAATGGTAATCAACATGATGGCTACAAAAGAAGTTTGGCCATTCTTTGCAATAGGTTTCGTAGTAGCAACTATTTCACAAGTTACACTTATAGGACTTGGAGTAATAGGTGTAGCATTAGCTCTTATTTACTTAACACTTAGCAAGCAAGGTGGAACAGGTAATGGTGGAAGTTCAAATACAGGTGATCCTCTAGGGGACATCATTGATAGGTACTAAGAAAGGAGAGGAAGAAACATGGCAAAAGATTTAAAATTAACAAAAAAAGATCGTATTTCTGTTTGGTTCCGTTCATTTTTCCTTCAAGGTTCTTGGAACTATGAAAGAATGCAAAACGGTGGTTGGGCATTTGCAATGATTCCTGCCATCAAAAGATTATATAAAACTAAAGAGGAAAAAGCCGCAGCATTAAAACGTCATTTAGAGTTTTTTAACACTCATCCATATGTAGCTTCACCAGTTCTTGGTGTAACATTAGCATTAGAAGAAGAACGTGCAAATGGGGCACCAGTAGAAGATGCAACAATTCAAGGTGTTAAGATTGGTATGATGGGACCTTTAGCAGGTATCGGAGATCCAGTTTTCTGGTTCACTGTTAGACCAATATTAGGAGCATTAGGAGCTTCACTTGCTTTAACTGGTAATATTCTTGGACCAATAATCTTCTTCTTTGCTTGGAATATTATTCGTATGGCATTTATGTGGTATACACAAGAATTTGGTTATAAAGCAGGTTCGCGTATTAGTGATGATTTATCAGGTGGTATATTACAAGACGTTACAAAGGGTGCATCTATTCTTGGTATGTTCATCCTAGGAGCATTAGTTAATAGATGGGTATCAGTTAGTTTCAAACCAGTAGTATCATCTGTTAAATTAAGCGAAGGTGCATTCATAGATTGGAGTAACCTTCCAGCTGGAGCAGAAGGTATTAAGCAAGCTCTAATGCAACAAGCATCAGGTATGTCATTAACTCCTGAAAAGGTTACAACATTACAAAGCAACTTAGATTCATTAATTCCTGGACTTGCAGGATTATTAGTTACATTACTTTGTATGTGGTTACTTAAAAAGAAAGTATCTCCAATTGCTATTATTCTTGGATTATTCGTAGTTGGTATTGTATTCCACTTAATTGGTTTAATGTAAGATTACAAATTTAGCCTAGGCTGTTAGCCTGGGCTTTTGTTAACATAGATTAACTAAATTATACAAAAAGTTGTTATGGTACTTAATGAAATAACTTTTGAGATATGTATTACTTTTTAATCAACTTTTTAACAATTGATAGAAGTATATAAAAAATATATAATAAAAATAAATGTATGCATAGGTAGAAAAGAGGTGGATTAAATGGTTCAATCACTCAATACAAAAGTAGATCTTGTAATTGATGCAACAGCTTTTACTGGATTATCGGATTATGGAAAAATCATGATTGGTGACAAAGGATTTGAATTTTATAATTCTCGTGATCCTCATAAATTTGTCCAAATTCCTTGGGATGAGGTTGATTATGTCATAGCATCTGTATTGTTAAAGGGTAAGTGGATTCCAAGATATGCAATACAAACAAAGAAAAATGGTACTTATACTTTTGCCTCTAAAGACGCAAAAAAAGTACTTCGTGCTATTCGAAATTATGTTGATTCAGAACGTATGGTTTCTTCATTAAGTTTTTTAGATGTGGTGAAACGAGGAGTAAAGGCTATTATTAAGAAGAAGTAATCTGATTTTTATTAAGTAAAAAATTAAGGAATTTGCTATTGGGTAGTGAGTTCCTTTTTTATTTGTAATTTTTTCTTTATTAAATAGCAAAAAATGAATGCTCTAGAATAATAAAATTCCAAAATACTCAATGAGGGAATTTTGCAAAATTTCTAAGAGTA
The DNA here is from genome assembly GCF_006742065.1 of Clostridium butyricum. Lineage (NCBI taxonomy): Bacteria > Bacillati > Bacillota > Clostridia > Eubacteriales > Clostridiaceae > Clostridium > Clostridium butyricum. Next base: position 397,030 of record NZ_AP019717.1, read on the forward strand.
ATTATATAAAGTAAAAATATAATAAAAATTTTAAATATCCGTAAGAAAAAAGTTGAAATTAAAAATGGATATTTAGGTAAGATTTAACTATAGAAAAATTAGGGAGTTGAATCTTATGAATATAATATTAAATAAGTTATTTGAACCAATAAAATTAAAAAGTGTAGTTAGAAGCTTTTTAATAATACTAATGTCAATTGGTTTAATCAGTGGATTTACTATAAATGCAGCAATGTCTAAAGAAAAATCTGATGAGGTGCATGGAAAGATAGAGAATAATGATGATGTAAAAAACTTTATGGATAATTACTTTAATAAAAATATGGAAAAGTATTCTGTACCAGGAGCATCAGTTGTTGTGGTTAAGGATAATAAAGAAGTTTTTAAGATGGGATATGGATATAGTAATTTAGAATCTAAAAGTTCAGTAAATCCAGACGAAACAATGTTTCCAGCAGGTTCTGTAAGCAAGTTATTTACAGCAACAGCTATCTTGCAGTTATATGAAGAAGGAAAAATTGATTTGGACACAAATGTTAATGAGTATATAAATCCATATAAAATTAGTAATATGTATAATGAACCTGTTACTTGCAGAAACCTATTAACACATTCAAGTGGACTTGATGAAGAAAGTGAACTAAATTTATCTACTACTGATGTTAATTCAATAAAATCACAGGAATATTATTTTAATAATCATCCTCTTAAGGTTATTACAGAGCCAAATACTATTTGTCGATATTCGAATATTGGATATAATCTTTTAGGCTATATAGTAGAAAAAGTTTCAGGTATCAGCTATGAAGAATACGTAGAAGAAAAAATATTAAAGCCTCTAAATATGAGCAATAGCCTAGTGCGATTAAAAAATAGTGATATTGCTAAGGGATATATGTATAACGATGATAAGTATAGTGAATTACCTTTTTCATATCAATATACTTCAGGTTCATCGGGAATAATTACAACAGTTAAAGATATGGAAAATTTCATTATGGCAAATTTAAATGATGGAAAGTTTCAAAACAATAGTATTTTGAAACCTAAAACATTGAGTTTGATGCATGAAAAACAATTTTCTAATTCAGATGCTTTAGAAGGAATGGGATTTGGATTTATTCGAAGCTATAGAAATGGTCAGGAAATAATAAAACATGAAGGTGGTTTGCCATCAGGATATACAACTACATTATTTCTAATTCCAAAAGAAAACTTAGGAATATATGTTGCAACTAATTCATTAAGTGGACTTCCATTTGATTTTGAAGAAGAGTTTTTAAATTACTTTTATCCTCATAGTAATAATTTTAATATAGAAAAAATTAATAGTAGTAAAGATTATAGTAAATATGAAGGAATTTATAGAAGCTATGATGGAATATCAAAAACTAATATTATGAAAATGGCTGTATTATTTGATGATGATATGGAAATTAAAGACAATAAAAATGGAACATTAACATTACATGAAACAACACAAAGCAAGGAAAAAATAACGACTAAACTTATTGAATTAGAGAATGGAGTATTTTTAAGGGAAGATGGAAAGGGAAAATTTACTTTTAAATTTGATAATGATGGAAAAGTAACATATGCCTTTAATGATATAAGTATTAATTCATTTGAAAAGCTAAAATTTTATGAGCAAAGCAAATTTATTATTTTAGCTGTGGGAATTATAGTTATTATATTTATAATAAACATAATTTTATGTGTATTATCATTTATTAAAAGAAAAAATAAAGACGATAAAAAGTTAGAAAGAACTAAAATTATAGAGATTCTTAAATATGCAAATATAAGTATTGAAGTTTTTTATATTATAGGAGTACTAGGAGCTATTATTTTAACATTAGAGATGTGCTTAAACAGTGAGTATAATTTAAGCTATTTGCTTTACTCTTTCTTAACTTTGTTAATTATAGCTACTATAATTGTTATTGTTAGTTTAGCTTTATCAATATATTCTTTAATAAGGAAAAAGGGAGTTATAAGACAAAGACTATATTATATGTTTTTAAATATGGTGAATTTAGGGTTTATATGGTTTTTGTATTATTTTAATTTTGTAGGATATAAATTATTTTAAAATATTATATTAAATTAGTTTTATATAAAAATATATGACTATTTCATTATGTAGTTATATGCTGTAAAATATTACGTGAGATTGAAAAAATAGGGGATGATAATATTTTTAATGTATTGATTATAGATGATGAAGTTGAAATAGTTGAACTTATGGAAGTATATTTAGTTAATGAAGGATATAAAGTATTTAAAGCATATAATGGAAATTATGGTATTAATATAGTAAATAAAGAAAAGATTGATCTTATTGTTTTAGATATAATGATGCCAGGTATAGACGGATTTCAAATATGTATGAAAATTAGAAAAGATTACAACATACCAATAATCATGATTAGTGCTAAAAGTCAAGATATGGACAAGATACAAGGTTTATCAGTTGGTGCAGATGACTATATGGTAAAGCCATTTAACCCTATGGAATTTATTGCTAGAGTTAAATCTCAAATAAGAAGATATGTATATTTAAATGAAAAAAATGATTCAAATAATGATATTGATACTATTAAAGTCAAAGAGATTACAATAAATAAAAAGAATCACAAAGTGTGTAAATTAGGGAGAGAATTAAAATTAACACCAATAGAATATGATATTTTATTATTACTATCAAATAATTTAGGTAATGTATTTAGCGCTGAACAAATATTTAAAGAAGTTTGGAAAGAAAAATATTTTGAAGGAAATAATACTGTTATGGTTCACATGTGGAGACTTAGAGAAAAGATTGAAGAAAACCCGAAGGAACCCACTATAATAAAGACAGTATGGGGAGTTGGATATAAGATTGAATAGTAGAAGTATAAAGTATAATATAATTATGAATCTTTTTGTTAGCGGAGTACAAGGGGTTATAGTTACCATAGTAATATTTATTGCAGGTTTAGGGTTATTACATATTCTATCTACAAAACTTTATGTGAGTTTTGCTAATATGTATAACAATGACAGAGAAGTTGAGATAATTTTAATGTTAATTATTTTTCTTATATTTATATTATCAGCATGTTTTATATTTATAAAAAAGATGAATAAGATTACATGTTATATTGAGGAAATTTCTGAAACATTAAATTTAGTGGCAACAGGCAATATGGATGCAACTGTTTCTATTAAAAGAAATGATGAACTTGGAGTTTTAGCAAGTAATGTAAATAAGATGGCTTATAATATAAATGAACTAATGAAAAAAGAAAGGGAATGGGAGAATCAAAAGAATAATTTAATTACTAACTTATCACATGATTTAAGGACTCCATTAACTTCGATTCTTGGTTTTTTAGATTTAATAGAAAAAAGTACTAATGATTATAAACAAATAAATCATTATTGCAATATTGCACTAGAAAAAGCTAAAAAATTAAAATATTCTATAGATCAGCTTTTTGAATTTACTAAAATAAATAATGCAGATTTGAAATTGAATAAATATGAAATAGGAGTAGAAGCTTTAATAGAACAAGTAACTATGGGATTTATACCAGAATTTGAAGACAATAATATGGAATATAAAATAATCTCGAAAAGCAAAGGATTAAAAATAAATGCAGATCCAATTTTACTGGGTAGAGCATTTGAAAATATAATAAGTAATAGTATTAAGTATGCTAATGAAGGGAAATATTTAAACATAATTATAGATAAAGAAAGTGATAACGCTATAATTAAGTTTATAAACTATGGAGACGAGATAAAGCAAGAAGATTTAGAAAATTTATTTAATAGATTTTATAGAATAGAAAAATCGTGCAATAGAGAAGAAGGTACTGGATTAGGTTTATCAATTGTAAAAACATTAGTTGAATGTCATTCTGGAGAGATAAATGTTATGAGTTCTAATGAAGAAACAGAATTTAAAATTAAGGTACCAATTTGTTAATATTTATTTTGCAAATAGTAAAGAAATAGGCAGATATCAAATTATATTGATGTCTGCCTATTTAAATTTATTGTTGTTTTATAAATGATAAAATTATAACTGTAGCTATAATACAAGTTGTTCCTATAAATTCATAAAAGGTAAATGGTACATTTAACCAAATAACAGATAAGAAAGTAGCTGATAATGGCTCAATACAACCAAGTATACTTGCTTCAGTTGGAACAAGATATTTTAAACTTTCTAGATAACAATAAAATGCTATAACAGTTCCAAAAATAATTACAAATATAAGTGAAAGTACAGATGAGAAAGACCAAGTTCCAACAAATTTAAATGGTGAGTGTATAAAGCTAAAAAATAATCCACCAATAAGCATACCCCATCCAACCACAGCCGTAGAGCTAAATTGCTTGAGAAGTGAAATTGGCTGTAATGTGTATATTGCAGAACAAATAGCAGAGGAAATTCCCCAAAAAAGCGCTAATTTAGACAAGCTTAATGAATGTATATTTCCCCTTGTAATTATAAAAAATGTACCTACCATAGCTAAAATTATTGCAAACATTTGTTTTAAAGTAGGTAACTTTCTATTCTTTACAATTAAATAGCATGTAATTATTACAGGAGATAGATATTGCAATATAGTAGCAGTAGCAGCATTTCCATGGCTAATGGCTGCAAAGTAAGTATATTGAACACCTAGCATACCTAAAATACTAAATAAGAAAAGATTTATGCGATTATTTTTTGACTTCCAAATTATTTTTATATCATTATCAGAAGATATATAGCCATAAAGTAATAGAATAGTTCCAGATGATAATAATCTAATAACGACAAGCCATTCTGGACTAAATCCTTTGTTTTGAAATAAGAACTGAGCCACTGTGCCAGAGATACCCCATAGCATAGTTCCTATAATAACTAAAAAAATTCCTTTAGTGCGTAAGTTTAAGTTCATATGTATTTCCTCCCCTTAACATTATTGTAAGATATAATTATCAATGTTAATCTGTAATAATTTTATTAATAATTTGAAGAGTTGGCAATGAATATATTGATATGAATTAAAATTATATTAGCGAGGAATTGAAAAATACATTATTTAAATATCTCATGGAATCTAAAATTTAAAAATAAAGTTTAATTTAAAATTAAAAAACTTCTTATTTATAAGAATATGTAAGTAACATTATTATAAATAAGAAGTTTTTATTATTTAAATTATTAATAAAAAGCATTTAGGTAAAAATTATAATTTAAACATTATATGAAGATAAGTATTCTTTTAAATTTATTACTGATTTAGATATATTGTTTTCAGATATCTTCATAGATTCATTGTTTTTAGCTAAATCATCTATACTTGAATTTAGAAGACTGGAAGTTGTCAGAATTTCACCAATATCTATAGAATTATTACTAATCATATTTGATAAAGAAGTTGCTGAATCATTAATAGTTTTAATTTTATTAATTAATTCATTTATGAAAGCATTTTCTTCGTTTATATAAAAATTAATATCTTCAAAAGCATCACATGACATACTTATTAAATGTGAATGATCTTTTATATTTTCAACATTTTCTTTTGTCTTATCCATCATTTCTTTTACAGACATATCAACGTTAGTTGTAATATTGGAAATTGTTTTAACAAATGTTGTAGTAATATGAGCTAGATTTCCGATTTCTTCAGCTACTACAGAAAAGCCTTTTCCGTGTTCACCAGCTCTGGCTGCTTCAATATTTGCATTTAAAGACAATAAAGTAGTCTGTTTGGCAATATTATCTATAGAAGAAAGTACACTATTAACTTCAAGTGTAGAACTATTTACATCTACAACAATATCTTTAAGTGTATCAATAGATTCTGAAATATTATTCATTGCATTTTGAAGGTCCTGCATATCAGAAAATCCATTTTGTGACATATCTAAAATTAGATTGAATTTATTAGAGGCATCAGTATTAATTGATTTAGTATCAGAAAGTAAATTTGATAAGTTATTTGATAAAGATACGATTTGATTTATTGACTTGGTCCAATCATTCATTGATAAGTTTATATTAGATATTGAACTTATTTGATTTTGACATATACTATTTAAAACATGGGAATTATTAATATTATTTTGTGATTCTAAAGATATTTCGTTAGAGATATTTTTTAGATTTAAAATCAAAGTTCTCATTGAACAACGATGATAATCTAAACTTTTTGCTATATTAGAGAGTTCATCATTTCCTTTAACTTCTATTGGTGTTATTAAATCACCCATAGATAATTGCTTTATAGAGCTTTCTAAAGACCTTATTGGAAGAATTAAAAAAATAATTATTCTTCTTACTAAGATTATAGTAAAAAATATTAGTAGTATTAAAAAAGTAATATCTAGAAATTTTAATTTATTAATAGAGGATATAATATTTATGTTTAGACTATTATTTGATTGTAGTTCTAAAGCTGATGAATTAATAAATATAGTGTTTATTGTATAAATGTTAAATAGAAAGAAGCTGATCAGAGCCAAAATTAATGGAATAATTGAGGAATAGATAAGCTTGGTTTTTAAAGTTGAAAATCCTTTAGTCATAATTTAATTCACTATTATAAAAATTAAAATAAATATAATAGTGTAATTTCACTCCTTTATTTGTATATTTTACATAAAGTATACTATAAACAAAAAAACATATCAATAACAATTGATAATCAATATCGATATAAATAAAAATGATAACTAATAACTTGAGATATTGAAAATTATTTGCATTTATTCAAACCATGTGATAAAATGGTAACGAATTAGGAGTTAAAAAATTCCACAAGGAGGTTTTTAATATGCCATTAATGTTAGCAGATAAAAATTGCGATTTATGTATCAAAAAAATTAAAGGTAATGATGAAACAAAGAAATTCCTTAATAATTTAGGGTTCATTGTTGGTGAAATGGTTAGTGTTGTTTCTGAAATGGGAGGAAGTGTAATAATAAAAGTTAAAGATACACGAGTGGCACTTAATAAGGAAATGGCTTTACGCATAGTCGTTTAATATAATACTATTATTATATAAGGAGATATAGGTTATGAAAACTTTAAAAGATGTAAAATGTGGACAAAGTGCAAAAGTTTTTAGGATTCAAGGTGAAGGACCAGTACGAAGACGTATTATGGATATGGGAATAACGAGAGGATGTGAAGTTTTTGTACGTAAAGTTGCACCATTAGGGGATCCTATTGAGGTAACTGTAAGAGGTTATGAATTATCACTTCGTAAAGCAGATGCTGAAATGATAGTGATGGCATAATTTTTTTAAATTATTAATGATAATGATATTCAATAATTTATGAAAAATATGCTTATTTAAAAGGTGTTTTCAAATAATGAAAATACTAATTGAGTAAAAAATAAGGGGGAAGACAAATGTCAGTTAAAATAGGTCTTGCAGGTAATCCAAACTGTGGTAAGACAACAATGTTTAATGAGTTAACAGGGTCAACACAATATGTTGGTAACTGGCCTGGTGTTACTGTTGAAAAGAAAGGTGGAAAATTAAAAGGTCATAAAGATGTTGAGATTGTAGACCTTCCAGGTGTATATTCCTTATCACCATATACATTAGAAGAAGTTGTAACACGTAATTTTATGATTGATGATAAACCAGATGCCATAATCAATATAGTAGATGCATCAAATATAGAAAGAAATTTATATTTGACAACACAAATACTTGAACTGGGCATACCAACAGTTGTAGCTCTAAATATGATTGATATTGTTGAAAAAAATGGAGATAAAATTGATTTAAATAAGTTATCAAAGTTATTAGGATGTCCTGTTGTTGAAACATCAGCATTAAAAGGTAAAGGAATAAAGGAAGCAGCAGCTAAGGCGGTAGAGCTTGCTAAAAGAAAAGAAAAAGTTTATTTTGAAGTTCCATACTCAAAAGAATGTAATGATGCAATTTTAGAAATTGAAGGATTTGCAAAAAATAACATCAATCAAGGTGGAATTGAGCCTAGATATATTGCTGTAAAGTTATTTGAACGTGATGAAAAAATAATAGAAAAATTAAGATTAAATAAAGATAGCTTAAATACATTAGAAAAGATAATTAAAAATTGTGAAGATGCTGTTGAAGATGATAGCGAAAGTATAATAACTTCAGATAGATACGGATTTATTGGTGATATTGTTTCAAAGACAGTTAAAAAAGGAAGCACTTCACATGAAACAACATCAGATAAGATTGACAAGATAGTAACAAATAGATTTTTAGCTCTTCCTATTTTTGCAGCTATAATGTGGGCAGTATATTATATTGCAGTAAGCTCAGTGGGAACAATTATTACAGATTGGACAAACGATACATTATTTGGTGAAATAATTGCAGGTAATTTAGGTAGTATGCTTGAAAGCTTAAACGTAGCAGATTGGTTGCATGGACTAATAATTGATGGATTAGTAGGAGGAATTGGAGCTGTACTTGGATTCGTTCCTCAAATAATGCTTTTATTTTTACTTCTTTCAATACTTGAAGATTGTGGATATATGGCAAGAGTTGCGTTTATCATGGATAGAATTTTTAGAAAGTTTGGTTTGTCTGGTAAGTCATTTATACCTATGCTTATAAGTTCAGGATGCGGAGTTCCAGGAATTATGGCAACTCGTACAATGGAAAATGACAGAGATAGAAAAATGACAATAATGCTTACAACTTTTATACCATGTGGAGCTAAATTGCCAATTATTGCTCTATTTGCAGGTGCTTTATTTGGTGGAGCATCATGGGTTGCTCCTTCAGTGTATTTCTTAGGAATTGCAATGATAATTTTATGTGGAATAATATTAAAGCAAACAAAGTTATTTAAAGGTGAACCAGCTCCATTTGTTATGGAGTTACCTCAATACCATATTCCAAGTTTAAAAAATGTATTATTCCATATGTGGGATAGAGCAAAAGCATTTATAATAAAAGCTGGTACAGTAATCTTTGTGGCATGTGGTGTTATATGGTTCTTAAGTTCATTTGATTTTACTTTACAAATGGTTGATACAAGTGAAAGTATGTTAGCATCTATTGGAAATGTCTTTGCACCAATATTTGCACCACTTGGATTTGGTAACTGGCAGAGTGCAGTAGCTTCTATAACTGGATTTGTGGCTAAAGAAAATGTTGTTGGTACATTTGGTGTATTATTTGGAATAGCTGAAGCAGCAGAAGATGATCCAACTCTTATGCAAAATGTTGCAAGCTTATTCACAGTAGCAAGTGCGTATGCATTCATTGCATTTAATATGCTTAATGCTCCATGCTTTGCAGCTATTGGTGCAATAAGAAGAGAAATGGGATCATGGAAGTGGACATGGATTACTTTAGTATTCCAGACAGGAACAGCATATCTTGTAGCTTTAGTAATAAATCAAGTTGGAAGTTTTATTGGAGGATATGGAAGTTTAACTGGAGCCATTATATCAGTTATGGTGGTAATATGCGTAATTGCAGTTGTTTTAATTGCTTCAAGAACTTCAAATTCAGAAAAAGATAAGGGTCAATTAAGTTACAGTAGATAGTTTTTTACACAACTTATAAAATAATTTGAATAAATTAAGTAAAATTAGATAGAATAAATTAATGATAACAAACCTAATAAAACATAAGTAATTAACCAAAGAATACCCAAAAGAAGATTTGATTAAATTATTGAAAATCTTTATTTGGGTATTCATTATAGCTTTAAAGTAAAGATTATATTTAAAATAAGAATACTTAATATATATAAAATTTGATTATAGATGGGGAGGATGATAGATATGTCAACTATAATAATAGGAACATTAGTTATAGGAAGCATGATTTATGTTGCTTTCAGACAAATAAAAAGTGCTAGAAAAGGTGAAAGTTCTTGTGGATGTGGCTGTAGTGGATGTTCTAAATCGAAGTCATGTCATGGGATAAAAATAGAAAAATAATTACTTGAGTAATATAGATTAAATTTATTAAAAGAGCTTTTTTAAGCTCTTTTAATTTTTTACTCTTATATATTTTATAAATTTAAAAAGTAATATAATTATTTCTATGTTTGATTTACAAGATATTAAAATCTTTTCTAAATGTAAGGCTAAGAAGTGTACATCATATAAAAATAAAGTAATTACAGTCTTGAGAATATTTGTATTTTGAATGTTAAGATATTTTTTTTGTTTAAACCTTTACAAAAAAGTGTTGACATAAAAATGGACGTGTCATATAATTAACTTAACCGATAAAGTAAACCGGTTAAACAGGAGAGGTGAAAGATATGAGCAAGGTTTGTATAATTGGAAGTATTAATATGGACATGATAGTTTCAGTAGATGAAATGCCACAAGTTGGTGAAACAATCATTAGTGAAAACTTCAAGCTAGCACATGGAGGAAAAGGTGCTAATCAAGCAGTTGCAGCAAAAAGAATGGGTAATGAAGTTCATATGATAAGTAAGATTGGTAAAGATGCATATGGATATGAAATATTAGAAAGTTTAAAAAACGAAAACATAGATGTAAGTAAAGTTTTTCAAGATAAATGTAAGCCAACAGGTACAGCTATAATTACAGTAAATAAAGATGGGAATAATTCAATAGTTGTTATACCTGGAGCTAACATGGCGATAGATAAATATGAGATTGAATCATGTAAAGATATAATAATAAATAGTGATATTGTAGTAGCACAATTTGAAACAACATTAGATGCAACAATAGAAGCATTTAAAATAGCAAAAGAAAATCATGTAATTACAATTTTAAATCCAGCACCAGCAAATAAAATACCTGATGAGTTACTTAAATATACGGACATTATAATTCCTAATGAAACTGAAGCAGCAACATTAACTGGAATTGAAGTGACTAATTTAGAAGATGCAGAAAAAGCAGCAAAGTCATTTTTAAGTAAAGGTGTTAAATACTCAATCATAACATTAGGTGAAAAGGGAGCAGCATTAGTAAGTAACGAAAAATCTGTAATAGTACCAGCTTATAAAGTAAAGGCTGTAGATACAACAGCAGCAGGAGATTCATTTATTGGAGCTTTATCAGCAAAGTTAGATAAGAAAAATGTAAACTTTGATACTTTAATAGAAGCAGTTAAATTTGGAAACAAAGTTTCATCGATAGTAGTTCAAAAAGAAGGGGCACAACCTTCAATACCATTCATAAATGATATAGAAAATATTTAGAAGAAGGAGAAAATAAATGAAGAAAATAGGTATTTTAAACGGTGAGATTTCTGAAATAATATGTAAAATGGGACATACAGATCTTTTAGCTATAGGTGATTGTGGTCTTCCAATACCAGATGAAACTAGGAGAATTGATTTAGCCTTAGCAAAGGATATTCCAACATTTATAGATACATTAAAAACAGTATTAATAGAATTTGAAGCAGAAGAAATTATATTAGCAGAAGAGATAAAAGAACAAAATCCTAAAATTTTAGAAGAAGTATATGAAATATTCAAGGAAGTTAAGATTACATTTATAACTCATGAGGAACTAAAATTAATGACTAAAAAATGTAAAGCTGTAATAAGAACGGGAGAACAGACTCCGTATGCAAATATAATTCTTAAATCAGGAGTGATTTTTTAAGGAGGAAGCGTAAATGAAAAATAAAGTTCCTTTTCTTGAAATGAAAGGTATAACAAAAAGTTTCCCAGGCGTAAAAGCACTTGATAATATTAATTTAAGTGTTTATAGGGGGGAGGTTCTTGCACTTATGGGTGAAAATGGTGCAGGAAAATCTACTCTTATGAAAATTCTAAGCGGAGTATATATTAAAGACGAAGGAAAGATTCTCATTGAAGGATCAGAAGTAGATATTAAGAACGTAAAGAATGCTGAAAAACTAGGCATATCAATAATGCATCAGGAATTAAGCGTTCTGCCTAATTTGACAGTTGCTGAAAACGTATTCTTGGGTAATGAACAGTATGACAAAGTAACTAAAAAATTAAATAGAAAAGCTATGAATGAAAAATGTAGAGAACTTTTAGCACAGATAGGAAGTACTGTAAATCCTGAAGATTATGTAAGAGACATAAGTATTGGTGACATGCAGATGCTTGAAATAGTTAAAGCTGTTTCTAAAAATTCTAATGTTATAGTTATGGATGAACCTACTACAGCACTTACAGACACTGAGACAGAAAAATTATTTGAAGTTATTGAAAGACTTAAAAAGCAAAATATTGCAATAATTTATATTTCACATAGACTTGATGAAATATTTGCAATTTGTGACAGAATAAATGTATTAAGAGATGGAAAGTATGTGGGTGAAGAAAACGTTTGTGATATAACTAAAGATGATTTAATAACAATGATGGTTGGAAGAAAGATGGAGGATCAGTATCCATATGTAATACCAAAGAATATAAAGCCATTATTAAAATTGAAAGATATCTGCTTAGATGGAGTTCTTAAGAATGTTAATTTAGAAGTTAGAGCTGGTGAAATTCTTGGAATTGCAGGTCTTATGGGAGCAGGAAGATCAGAAACAGCAAAAGTTATTTTCGGTGAATATAGAAAAACTTCAGGAACAATAGAAATTGAAGGTAAAGAAGTAGATATAAGATGTCCAAAAGATGCAATTAACAGTGGAATAGCATATTTATCTGAAGATAGAAAAAAAGAAGGGCTTATATTACCTCTATCAGTTAAAGATAATATGACATTAGTATCATTAGACCAGCTTGAAAATAAAACTATGTGTATTAATAAATCTAGAGAAAATGAAATTGTTGATGAATATATAAAAAAACTATCAATAAAGACACCAACAAGAAATCAGCTTATAAAAAACTTAAGTGGTGGAAATCAGCAAAAGGTTATTATAGCAAAATGGCTATTACAGTCTCCAAAGGTTCTTATTATTGATGAACCTACAAAAGGAATTGATGTTGGAGCTAAAAAAGAAATATATGATGTGTTAAATGATTTAAAAGCAATGGGAAAAGCAGTTATCATGATTTCATCAGATATGCCAGAAGTAATGGGCATATCGGACAGAGTAGTTGTAATGCATGAAGGTGAGATATCAGGTGAACTTGGAAGAAACGAAGTGAGTCAGGAAAGAATAATGAAATTAGCGGTTGGAGAACAGAACGCTTAAAAAGGTAGGGAGATGGAGAAATGACTAGTAAACTTAAAGAGAACTTATTTAAAAATAAATCTATATTTGGATTAATTGGATTATGTATAGTTATAAGTATAATATCACCTAGGTTTTTATCAGTAGCAAATTTAAGAAATGTATTTACACAAATTTCAGTTAATGCAGTTATCGCAATGGGTATGACATTTGTAATTTTAACAGGTGGTATTGATTTATCAGTTGGTTCAATAGTAGCTATATCAGGTGCGCTATCAGCAGCATTAATAAAATCAACAGGAAGTATATGGATTGGTTTATTATCAGCAGTTCTAATTGGTGCAGTTGTAGGTTTAATTAATGGTTTAGTTATTTCAAAAGGAAAGTTGCAAGCTTTTATAGCAACTTTAGCGACTCAAACAATTTTTAGAGGAATTACGTATGTTTTCACAGGAGGGAATCCTATATCAGGATTGACAGATGAGTTAATTATACTAGCTAATAGCAGAATTCTTGGAATTCCGGTCTTAGTTATAGTAACAATAATAGTATTAATAATTTGTGCATATTTATTAAATCAAACTAAGTATGGAAGATACATTTATGCAGTAGGTGGAAATGAAGATTCATCTAGACTTTCTGGTATAAATGTAGATAAAATTAAGATTCTTGTATACGTTATCTCAGGTATAGCATCTGGTATAGCAGGTGCAATAGTAATGAGTAGAATTGGATCAGCAGCTCCAACAGCAGGAAATGGATATGAATTAGATGCAATTGCTGCAATAGTAATAGGTGGAACTAATTTAAATGGTGGAGAAGGTTCAATCTGGGGTACAGTAATTGGTATCTTAATAATAGGTGTTTTAAGTAATGGTTTAAATCTTATGGATGTATCAGCATTTTATCAAACAATAGTAAAAGGGTTAGTAATATTATTTGCAGTATTAATTGATAAGAAAAGAGCTAAGTAATAGCATATTATTTGATAAGATTTGAAAGATATTTGATAATCTAATAAAAAATTAATTAAGTAACATATTCAATTTCTATTACAAAATATTATGAAAAATAAATGAGGATAAGGTGGAGGAGATATTATGAAAAAAGTATTTAAATTTTTATCAGTAGGGTTGATTGCAGGGATAATGACAGGAACATTTGCAGGATGTGGTTCAGCCGGAGGCAATACAAATAAAATTGGTATGGTTATTTCTACATTAGATAATCCATTTTTCGTAAATTTAAAAGCCGGTGCAGAAGATAAAGCTAAGGAGCTTGGATATGAATTAATAGTTGTAGACTCACAAAATGATTCATCTAAAGAATTATCAAATGTAGAAGATTTATTACAAAAGGGTGTAAGTGCTTTAATTATAAACCCTGTTGATAGTGATGCAGCTAAAAGTTCTGTTATTAAGGCTAACAGTGAAGAAGTTCCAGTAATAACGGTTGATAGACAGGCAAATGGAGGAGAAGTTAAAACTCATATAGCATCTGATAATATTAAAGGTGGAGAAATGGCAGCAGAATATATAAAAGAGAAACTTGGAGGAGCAGGAATTATAGCTGAACTTCAAGGTACACCAGGTGCTTCTGCAACACGTGATAGAGGAACAGGATTCCATAATATTGTTGATGCTGATAGCAATTTAAATGTAGTATCATCTCAACCAGCAGATTTTGATAGACAAAAGGGTCTTACTGTAACAGAAAATATGATTCAATCTAACCACAACATACAAGCAATATTCGCACATAATGATGAAATGGCTCTAGGCGCAGTTAAAGCATTAAATTCAGGTGGTCTTAAAGACTGCATCGTTGTTGGTTTTGATGGTGGAGAAGATGCAATAAATGCTGTTGACTCTGGTGAATTATCAGCAACAATTGCTCAACAGCCAGATTTAATGGGTGGTATGGCTGTAGAATCTGCTAAGAAGATAAATTCAGGAGAAAGTGTTGAAAAAGAAATAAGTGCAGAATTAAAACTATATACTGGAAAATAATATTTTTACAAATATAAACCAATATAATAAGTTAAGAAAGAGGTATTAAAATGAAATTTTTTTTAGATACAGCAAATGTTGAATATATTAAAGAAGTAAATGAAATGGGAGTAATCTGTGGAGTGACAACAAATCCATCTTTGGTTGCAAAAGAAGGAAGAGATTTTAATGAAGTTATTAAAGAAATAACAGAGATTGTTGATGGACCAATTAGTGGTGAAGTAGTAAGTGAAGATGCAGAAGGAATGATAAAAGAAGGAAGAGAAATTGCAGCTATTCATAAAAATATGATAGTAAAAATTCCAATGACAGCAGAAGGTCTTAAGGCTACAAAAGTTTTATCAAAAGAAGGAATAAAAACAAATGTAACATTAATATTCTCAGCAACTCAAGCCTTACTTGCAGCAAATGCAGGAGCAACTTATGTAAGTCCATTCCTTGGAAGAGTAGATGATATATCAATGGTAGGTATGGATTTAGTACGTGATATTGCAGAAATATTTGAAATTCATGGAATAGAAACAGAAATAATAGCAGCAAGTGTAAGAAATCCAATTCATGTAATTGATGCTGCAAAAGCTGGAGCAGATATTGCTACAATTCCATATGAATTAGTAATGCAAATGTTAAAGCATCCATTAACTGATCAAGGATTAGATAAATTCAAAGCAGATTGGGAATCAGCATTTGGAAAATAACAACAAATAAACAATTGTCAATGAAAATAAAGAGTCATTGACAATTGTACTTTATAAGAAAAGTTAAAAAATAGTAAGTAAAATAATGAATAAATTTGCAAAGTGATTAAGATTTTAAGTGGAAAACAGTTGAATTACAGCAGTAAGTGGAGGATATAAAAATGAGTAGAGAGTTAGATATAAAATGTATTAATGCAATAAGAGTTTTATCAGCAGATGCTATACAAAAAGCGAATTCAGGTCATCCAGGATTACCACTTGGATCAGCTTCAATGGCATTTACTTTATGGTCAAAAATGAATCATAATGGAAAAAATCCAGAGTGGGATAACAGAGATAGATTCATTTTATCAGCAGGCCATGGTTCAATGCTTGAATATTCATTATTACATTTATTTGGATATGGAATAAGTATTGAAGACATAAAGAATTTTAGACAGACAGGTAGTTTAACACCTGGTCATCCAGAGTATGGCCATACAAAAGGTGTTGAAATAACAACAGGACCACTTGGACAAGGAATATGTAATGCAGTAGGGATGGCTATTGCAGAATCATATCTTGCAAATAAGTTCAATAAAGAAAAATATGATATAGTTAATCACTATACATATTCAATTGTTGGTGATGGATGCCTTATGGAAGGTATTTCAGGAGAAGCTTCATCACTTGCAGGAACATTAGGACTTGGAAAATTAATAGTTTTATATGATTCAAATAACATTTCAATTGAAGGTAGTACTGATATTGCTTTTAGGGAAGATGTTGCTAAAAGATATGAAGCATATAATTGGCAGGTGATAAAAGTTGAAGATGGAAATGATCTTGATGCTATTTCAAATGCTATTGAAGAAGGTAAAAAGGAATTAAAAAGACCAACAATTATTATAGTTAAAAATCAAATTGGTTTTGGATGTCCTGCAAAACAAGGTAAAGCTTCAGCACATGGGGAACCACTAGGTGAAGAGAACATAAGAGCAATGAAAGAAAACTTAGGATGGAAGCTAGAACCAGCATTTTATGTACCAGATGAAGTTTATGAAAATATGAACGAGTATATCAATGATGGTATAGAAAAAGAAAATAGTTGGAATGAATTATTTAAAAACTATGCTGTTGAATATCCAGAATTAGCAAAAGAATATGCTGAATGGATGAGTGGTAAAATTGATAAAAATGCATTAGACAGTGATGATTTTTGGGTTGTAGATGAAAAACCTATGGCAACAAGACAGTCATCAGGAAATGTTATAAATAAATTATCCAAGATAATACCAAATTTAATTGGAGGTTCGGCAGATTTAGCGCCTTCAAATAAGACACATATGAATTGTAGAGGAGATTTTTCAGCAGAAGATAGAAGTGGATCAAACATGCATTTTGGAGTTAGAGAACATGCAATGGCTGCAATTGTAAATGGTATGAGTGCCCATGGTGGATTAATAACATATTGTGCAACATTCTTTGTATTTAGTGATTATATGAAGGGTGCAATGAGATTATCTTCACTTATGAATCTTCCAGTATCATATGTGTTAACACATGATAGTATTGGTGTAGGGGAAGATGGACCTACACATCAGCCTATAGAACAATTGGCAGCTCTTAGAAGTATGCCAAATATGACTGTGTTCAGACCAGCAGATTCAAAAGAAACTGTAGCGGCATGGTATTATGCAGTAACAAATGGACACACACCAACAAGCTTAGTATTAACAAGACAAAATTTACCTGTATATGATGGTTGTCCAAAGAGAGCTTTAAAGGGTGGGTATATAATTAAAGATTCTAAAAAAGAAACACCAGATGTAATTCTTATAGCATCAGGTTCTGAAGTTGAATTAATATATAAGGCAGCTGATGAACTTTTAGAAAAAGGAATAGAAGCAAGAGTTGTAAGCATGCCTTCATTTGAGTTATTTGATGCTCAAGATAAGGAATATAAGGAAACAGTTCTTCCAAATAAAGTGCGAGCAAGAATTGCAGTTGAAGCATTATCATCATTCGGATGGCATAAATATGTAGGTTTAGATGGTGAGGTAATCTCATTAGATACTTTTGGAGCATCTGGTAATTCAGAAACATTATTTAAGAAATTTGGTTTTACTTCTAAAAATATTGTTGAAAAAGCAATGGAAATAGTAAATAATTAATTATAGAAATAATAATAGATAGTTTGGTTTAAAACTATCTATTATTGTATATATGTTCTAAAAATTTATGATATAAAAATTATTAGTTAAAGTAATTTTTAATGAAATTTATAAATAGGACTTATATATTAAATGTAACATTAGAGAAGTTAGTACTTAAGAATGAGGTAGATGAATGGCAAAAATTACTATGAAAGACATTGCAGAAAGAGTAGGAGTATCAAAAACAACTGTATCAATGGTTATTAACAAAAAAGATGGAAGTATAAGTGAAGAAACAAAACAGAAAATATATGATGTTATAAAAGAGACTGGGTATATACCTAATAATATTGCAAGAGGTCTAAACACTATGAAATCTGGAACTATTGCAATAATTGTGCCAGATATATCAAATCCATTTTTCTCAGAATTATCTAGGGCTGTTGAAGATACTGCTAATAAGTTGGGATATAATGTATTATTATGCAATTCAGATAATAATACAAAAAAAGAACAAAAATATGTGGAACTATTGATAAGTAAGCTTATAGATGGAACCATATTAATACCAGGAAATAAGAGTGAAGATAGTGCAAGAATATTAAAAGCTAATGGTATTCCTTTTGTATTTGTAGATAGATGTATCGATGGATTTGAAGGATATCCAGGTATATACTTCAATAATAAAGAAGGAGTAAAAGTTGGTATAGAATATCTATACAATAAGGGAAAAAGAAAGATAGCATTTGTTTCTGGTCCAGTTGAAATAAATATTAATAGGCAGAGACTTGAAGGATATAAAAAGATAATGAAACAATATGAAATTTTCAATGAAAATTTAATTTTTGAAGGTAAATTTTCATTAGAAGGTGGAATAGATATAACTAATACCATTCTTGATAGTAATGAAGAAATTGACAGCATTTTTTACTGTAATGATGTAATGGCTATAGGTGGCATGAAAGCCCTTAAGAGAAGGGGATACCATATACCAAATGATATTTCTATAATGGGGTTTGATGGAATAAAATTATCTAAAATGATAGAGCCAGAATTAACAACTGTTCAGCAGCCAATATATGAAATGGGAGAAAAAGCTTGTAAATTGATAATAAAGCTTATTGATTCAGAATCTAATAAAGATAAAAGTGTATATTTTGAGCCTGAAATTGTTGTTGGTGGTACAGTATAGAAGTAAGAATAATTATAGACATAAAAAATGTAAGTAGGATGAACTCTGCTTACATTTTTTATTATATCTATTATATTACTCATATAAAACTACTGTATGAGTATCAACACTTTTTTTTACATCTATTACTCTTTGATTAGTACTTCCCTTATATTTGAGAGTTATATCTTTTAAATTTTCTTCAAACTTTCCATCGATGATAACATCAATAAATGGAAGTACTTTTGACTTAAGATCATCTTTAAGAATTTCTTCAAATAGATATCCTGTCCAAAGCCATATACTTTTAGTTGCAGCGAATGTCTTTCTGTATTCTTGCAAAAGTGGAAGTATTCCATCAACATTGTCAAGGGGATCTCCCCCTAAAAGTGACAGACCAGCAATATATTTATTTTTGCTTTTTTCAATAATATATTTCTGTGTTTCTAAAGTAAAAGGCTCTCCATTTTTAAAATTCCAGGTTTCAGGTTGAAAACAACCTTTGCAGTGATGAGTACAGCCAGAAGTAAATAGACTTAATCTTAATCCTGGACCATTTGCAACATCATTAAATTTAATTTTTGAATAATACATGTTATTTACTCCTTATTTAATATTAAAAAAATTAGAATAGGCAAAAAGTAAGAGTTATTTAAATAATAATTTACTCTTACTTTATACCTATTACTCAATTAGTATTTTGAATTAAATTTTATAGTTGAGTTATTTTATAAGTGAAGTACTCTTTCCTTGATTTCTGCTGTACGTCCTTTACTCCAGTAAGATGAGCCTATATATCCACAAGTTCTTCTCATTACCTGCATTTCACTTTCATCCCTGTTACCACAATTAGGGCAGTACCAGTTTAAATTTTCATCATTTTGGATTTCTCCAGTATATCCGCATTTATAACATAAATCTGGCTTTGTATTAATTTCAGCATATTGCACATTATGATAAATGAAGTTTATTATTGATTTAACAGCATCTAAATTATTACTTAAATTAGGAACTTCTACGTAAGATATACATCCACCACTACTTATGGCATGGAATTGGCTTTCAAATTCAAGTTTTTCAAAGGCATCAATTGGTTCTGTAACATGAACATGGTAGCTATTAGTATAGTACATTTTATCAGTTACATTTTCAATCTTTCCATATCTTGCTGTATCAAGTCTACAGAACCTATATATAAGATTTTCAGCAGGAGTTCCGTAAAGACCGAAGCCTAAGTTATATTCTTTTTTCCAATTATCACATTTTTTCTTCATGAAATTCATTACTTCAAGAGCAAATTTTTCACCTTCTTTAGTAGTATGGCTTACACCGAGCATAGCATAGGTAAGTTCACATATACCAACATATCCTAAAGATAACGTTGAATAATTATTCTTAAGAAGTTCATCAATTACTTCACCTTTTTTTAATCTTCCAAGTGCACCAAACTGCCAGTGTATAGGACTTACATCAGATTTTGTTCCAAGAAGTAGTTTATGCCTACACAGTAATGCTTCTTTACATAATTCTAATCTTTCATTTAATAGTGACCAAAATAAATCCATATCTTTGTTTGCTATTATACCAATTTGAGGTAGATTAAGGCTTATAACACCTTGATTGAATCTTCCATACCATTTGTAGTCTCCGTTTTCATCTTTATAAGGTGAAAGATGAGAACGACAACCCATTGGAGGGAAGTTACATCCTTCATAATTTTGACGCATTATTTTTGCAGATTGATAATCAGGAACAAGTCTTTTTACATTACATTCTGCACAAAGTTCTGTTATATAATCATATTTACCACCTTCTAAGCAATTATGCTCATCAAGTACATAAATAAGTTTAGGGAAAGTTTCTCCAATTTCCTGTCCTCTGTAATTTTTCATTCCTTCAAGACGTTGCTTTATCATTTCTTCACATATAAGCGCTTGTTCACGTTCAAATTCGTCACCTTCGATGATTTCAAGATATACAGTTGCAAATGGACTTTGCCCGTTAGTTGTCTGAAGTGTTGAAAGTTGATATCTTACAGTCTGTACACCACTTTTAAGCTCTTCCATCATCCTTTCCGTAGCAAGGTCATAAGCTAAATCTTTATCACACTTTTCAAGGTACTTTTTGTGATATTTATCAAAGCTTACTCTTAAAAATGGAGCTAAGTGCTTTATAGTTATACTTTGACCACCATATTGATTTGACGAAACTTGTGCCATGATTTGAGTAGCCACTGTACATGCAGTACTGAAACTTTTTGGTGTTTCAACAAGCTTGTCATTGATTACAGTTCCATTTTCAAACATATCTTCTAAATTGATAAGACAACAATTGTGTATGTTTTGTATTGCATAATCCATATCATGATAATGAAGTATCCCTTCATCATGCGCTTGAACAATATTTGTAGGCAATAATTTACGTCTCGCTATATCTTTGCTTACTTCTCCTGCAATTAGATCTCTTTGAGTTGCAGCAATATTTCCATCTTTATTTGAATTTTCTTTTAATACATCTTCATTAGTACTGTTTAGGAGACTTATTATGCCTTCGTCAGTGGTATTTTTATGTCTTTTGAATTCTTGAACAGCTCTGTAACCTTCATAGGCTTTTGCAACACCTTCAAAACCATTTTTAACTAATTCGTAATAAACTAAATTTTCAACTTGTTCAACTGTTGGTGGTGTCTTTTCATTTACGAAGACATTATATATATTTATAGATATTTCATCTGCAATATTTTCGTTTATATTTCCTATGCCAAACTTCATAGATTTTAAAATAGCATTTTTAATTTTATCAGGATTAAAATCCTCTACACTTTTGTCTCGTTTAATAATAAGCATTATTTTTTCTCCTTAAGTTTAATAGTATTTTATTTATATACTTATAGAAAGTTAATTGCATTTCACAATATAAAATCATATCATAAATTCTAATTAATTGTCATGTATTATATTATATCTAAATCATTTATATATTCAAAACAAAATATATGTAAATTAAAAATATTTTTTATATTCTAAAAGTATTAAATAGTAAAATTATTTATTATAATGTTGTTAAATAGGAATATATAAACTTAAAAGTATATTTTAGTAAGATGTGATATAATAAATTAATAATTAAAATATTAATTTTACCAATTGAGTAAAATTATAGTGTGAAGGAGAATGTTATGAGTTTTAAAGTATTAGGTATAACAGCAGGAAGAAAAGATTCAAATTCGGAAATTTTATTAAAAGAAGCACTTTTAGCTTGCAAAGAAAAAAGTGCTGATGTAAAGATGATAAATCTTAAAGACTATAATATATTTGACTGTACAGGCTGTACTGCATGTACTCAGGGAGTAGTTGAAGGAAAAAAAGTACCATGCATATTAGAAAATAAGGATGATAAAAAGAAAATTATGGATGTGATGCTTGAGACAGATGCAATTATAGTTTCTATTCCTACATATTATTTAATGCCTAATGCTGCTTTTTTAAGATTTATGCAGAGAAATTTATGTTACGAGACACCTTTTTTGGAGGCAATTGGAGAGACTGTTCATAAAGATAAAGTCGCTGGATTGATTTCAGTAGGAGGTTCTACACGTGCATGGCAATCTATGTCACTAGAAGCACTTCAAGTAACATGTACATTAAATGATTATAAGGTTATTGATATGTATATGGCCACAAGAGTTGCAGCACCAAAACAATGTTTGCTTGATGATTCAATGATTGAAAGAGCACATAAAGTTGGTGAGAATATAATGAAATCTTTAAATACACCAGCTTCTGAAAGAGAATGGCTTGGAGATGATGATATGGGGTGGTGTCCAAACTGTCATTCTAATGCCTTGATTTTAGGGGAACCTCAATGGGATGGAATAAAGTTTGATGTTGAGTGTCAAGTTTGCGGTGCAGGAGGAACACTAGAAAAAACAAATGAAGGAAAATGGAAATTTGTTATTGATTCAAATGGACTAATTCGTGATCGTACCACTCCAGAAGGAAGAAGGCATCATGTTAAAGAAATTGGTGTAACACAGGGTGGGTTTTATAATGAAGAAAATTTAAAAAGTACAAAAGAAAGATTTGAAAAATATAGCAATATTACTTTCCCAAGTATTTAAATAAATTATTTAAATTCAAATAAAAAGTATTTTAAATATATGATTCTGTAAAAGGATAACTATAATTTAAAATAAAATTAAATTAAAACATGAAATGGAGAATAGTAACAGAAGTTCTGATTATGAATCTGAGAGCTAACTGATATGGAGGAAAACATGATAGATGATCACATTAATACTAATAAATATATTGGAAATGAGTTAAAAGATTTAATAGATAATATTCCATATACAGTTTGGATTAAAGGTAGTGATGGCATATATAAATATGTAAATAAAGCTTATGCAGATGTAACAGGCGTAAAACCAGAAGATATAATTGGGAAGAATGACTATGAGATTAGAGATAAAGAGACATCAGAATTATTTTTAGCTGAAGATAGAGAAATTTTAGCAGATGAAAGAACAGTATTAAATAGAAAAACACCTGTTAATATGGAATATAAGGTTTTTTTTGAAGTTTCAAGGATGATAATAAATAACAATAATCCCAATTTAAAGTTAATTGGGGGAATTGGAAGAGATATAACGATTAATGAGACACTTTATAAGGAAATAGAAAAAAGTACATTAACATTACTAGATAATAAAAATATAGATAATAAAAGTGAACTGCCCTATATTTTAAAAAATACATTAAAAGCCAATGGAATAACAGTATTCATACTTGATGAAGAAAAGAAAAAAATGAATATCTTTTTGAAAACATATAATAATGATGTAATTAGTAAAAATTTCAGTTTGGATATAACAAAAGAATATAAGGACAAATGTATAAAAGCTCAGAAAGATAAAAAGTATTTAGAAGGAGAATATATAAAAAGTTCTAAAAAATATTATTTAAGAACATATGTAATAGAATTTGAAGATGAATTAATTGGTTTATTAAATATTCATTATGATTGCAAAGAAACATTTCCAATAATTCAGGAAGATGTGATTATAAATACATGCAATAGATTGGGAGTAATTATAAAAAACAGGATACTTACAAATAAGTATAAAGTAGAGATTTACAAAAGAAAAGAAAGTGAAAAAAAGCTACAGCTTTTTTTAGATAATGCAATAGATTTTTGCGTTATATCAAATACTAAGCAATTTTATTTTGAAAATGAAAGTAGCAAAAAACGTTTAGAGAAATTTTTAGGATATAGTATTGAAGAAATTAATCGTAGAAATGGAGTAGAAAGTTTACGACATCCTGATGATGATAAAAAGATTAAAAGAATGTATGAAGCTGCAAAAGTATGTAATAAAATAGAAGGAATCGTAATAAGGTATTTGTGTAAAGATAATGAATATAGAAGTGTAATGTGGAATATAAGATATATTGCCGAAGATGATAAATTTTTTCTTACAGGAAAAGATATAACTTATAGGCTAAAATTAGAAAAGGAAAAGAATGAATTAGAAAAAACAATTGAAATAGAAAGTTTAAAAACAGATTTTTTTGCTAATATGTCCCATGAATTTAAAACTCCATTAAATATAATCCTTACTACAGTACAAGTGTTATATGATAAACTTATTGTACAAGATAATAACATAGATAATTTACAAATTATAAAAAAGTATCTTAAAGGAATTAAACAGAATTCTTATAGGCTTTTAAAAATAGTAAATAATATAATGGATATTACTAAGATTGATAGTGGAATTTATAATTTAGAACTGGGAAACTATAATATAATTAGTATAGTTGAAGATATTGTAATTTCATTGTCAGGTTATTTAAAGCAAAACAAAAGAAATATTATCTTTGATACAATGGAAGAAGAAGTTATATTAGCATGTGATCCAATGAAAATAGAACGTATAATGCTTAATTTACTTTCAAATGCATTAAAGTATACAAATGAAAATGGAAATATTGATGTAATAATTGACATTGATAAGGGAAGTAATGAGGTTATCATAAACGTAAAAAATGATGGAGATAGAATATCTGAAGATGATAAAGAAAGAATATTTGAGAGATTTACTCAGTCACAAAATTTATTTACAAGAAAAGCAGAAGGAACAGGCATAGGGTTGTTTTTAGTGAAACTTCTTGTGGAACAACATGGTGGAAGAATTTATGTGGATACATCTGAAGAGATAGGCACAAAATTTGTGTTTACACTTCCAATTACATTAGTTGAAGAGAAAAAAGAAAATTATACATATACAAAGCAGATAGTATCAAAAGTTGAAAAATATGATATTGAATTTTCTGATATTTATTCCATATAAGTTTTTACAAAGTTAATATACATTATGATTTTTGTAATCTTAAATTTAAATAAAACATATAAAATTAATAAAGCGATATTACAATGAATACATATAATTTTTAGCATTAAATAATTTATAAAATGAAAATCATCATATTTTATAAATTTTATGAGCATTTTATGACAAAATACTGAATTTCTATAAATAAATTTTTAATTATCTAAAGTTATTGACATATGCCAATAACTTTGTGATATAATATAAATATACAAAATTATGAAATGAAAAAAATTTTACGTCTGAATAAAAATTAGTATTTAATTTTACAAGTATGTTGTTTGGAGGTGAATTAATGCCGAGACCTAATAAAGTCAGAAGAGTCTGCAGAATGCCAAAATGCAGTAAATTTGAATCACAAAGTTTTAAAAATAATAATAGAATTGTATTAGACATAGAAGAATATGAAGCTATAAGGCTTATGGATTATATGGGACTTACACAAGAAGAAAGTTCAAAGCAGATGAAGGTTTCAAGAGCTACATTTCAAGCTTTATACATGGATGCGAGGAAGAAGATTTCTAGATTTTTAGTTGAAGGAACAGGGCTTATTATTTCTGGTGGCAATTATGAATTATGTAGCAGTAAATGCTGTCAGAATAAAAATATAAAAAAAGAAAATTGTATGTTATTGAAAGGAGATAATAATATGAAAATTGCAGTAACTTATAATGAGGGAGAAATTTTTCAACATTTTGGTCATAGTGAAAAATTTAAGTTATATGATGTTGAAGATGGTAAAATAGTATCAAGTGAAATTGTTGACACTAATGGAAGTGGTCATGGAGCATTAGCAGGATTTTTAAAAGATAAAAATGTTAATGTATTAATATGTGGTGGAATAGGAGGTGGTGCAAAAAATGCACTAGCTTCAAATAATATAGAAATATATCCAGGTGCTAGAGGAAATGCAGATGAGCAAGTACAGTCATTTTTAAGTGGAAACTTATCGTATAATCCAAACACAGAATGTTCACATCATAAGCATGAAGGTGAACATACTTGTGGAAGTCACGGATGTGGAAGTCATGATTCTGATCACAAATGCAGTCATGAATAATTGAGAAAACAAATTTTAAATAAATAGATACGTGCATTCTATCAGTGGTAGAATATAAAAAATATATGAAGTTAGTAAAAGAACAATATCTTATGTACTTTTACTAACTTTATTTTTTATGATTAATTTTTAATAAAACAATATTCAATAATAAATAAAAATATATAATTTAATTGCCATTATAATAAGATTATGATTAACTTATAAGTAGAGGAAAAGTCAGCTTTAGAAAGGGGAAGCCTAGAAAATTGATGGAAGTAAATCACAGTAAGATTAAAGAAACAAATAGAAAAAAGATTATAAAGTTGTTATTAGAAAAAGATGAGATAACAAAGTTAGATATATCAAGAAGTTTGGATATAAGTATTACTACAGTTTCAACCAATATTACAGAGTTAAAAGAAGAAGGAATTGTAGAAGATGTAAGGCCAATGGAATCTACTGGTGGCAGAAAAGCAATGGCTATAAAATTGAAAGAGAATTGTAGTTATGCTTTAGGAATTGCATTAACGCCTAAACATGTAAAGTTGCTATTAATAAATGTAAAAAACAAAGAAATTGAGAAAATAAAAGTAAGACACAATAATGACGGTATAGATCATATAGTAAATTTAGTAAAGGAAAATATATCAGACATTCTCAAAAATCATAATATAGATGAAAAACAGTTATTAGGAATTGGGATATCAGTACCTGGAACTGTTGATTCAGATAATGGAATTATAAAAAGATGCTATCTTCTTAATGTTAATAATGTTAATCTTAAAGAACAATTTGAGTATTTAAATGTACCTATATATATAGAAAATGAAGCTAATTTATCGGCGTATTATGAATATTTAAATAAGAAGGATTTAGTAGATAACCTTTTATATGTATCAATAACTGATGGTCTAGGACTTGGAATAATAATTAATGGAAATATATACAAAGGAAGCAGTAATTGTGCAGGTGAAATGGGACATATGAAGATAAAAATAGGAGGCAAACTATGTAAATGTGGTGCTAAAGGTTGCTTTGAAGCATATACGTCTAAAAATGCGCTTATAGATGCTTATAATGAAAGTGGAAATAGTATAAATGAGATTGAAGAATTTGAAGATTTGTATAATATAAATGATGAAAATATCAAAAAGGCATTAACTGAATATATAGATATACTTGGAGCAGGAATTTCTAATTTAACTATGCTCTTTGACCCTAAAATTATTGTTATTGGTGGAGAAATCAATAATATTTTAATAAATGAAATTGATAACCTTAAGAACATTATATATAAGGATAATTTATTTTTAGATGAAAGTATATGTAAAGTTGAAATAACAAAGTTTAAGGAATCATATTTATTAGGGGCAGCAAGGTTTGTAATCGAAGAATTTTTAAGAATAAAATAGATTACTTAGATTCTAATTGCTCTAAATATAAAGCAGGTGAATTAAAAGATACAAATTAACATATAAGGTTAAAGATTATTGATACATAAAAAGATCAATGGTTTTATTGATTACTATATAAGTGTAGATGAAAATCATGGAATATGATTTAAACATCTACACTTATTTTTGCGTTTATAAAATATAGGATTTAGCAAATTTTTAATATATAAGTTCAGATTAATTTTAGTTAAATGAAAGTTTATTAATTATATATGACTAAAAATTAGGGATAATTATATATAATTATTCAAGTATTCTGGATGCATAGAACAAAGTATCATTATCATAAGAACAGATATATGAAAGGATGATACTATGAGAAATGAACAGGATTTAATCAATAACAAATTTTATGTTATATCAAATTATATAATGTATTTTTTTATAACAAATATGTGCTTTTTATTTTGTATTTCCCCATTATTAATTTATAGATTTTTATATAATGGAAACTCCAAAGTCATTACATTGATTTTATCAATAAGTATTGGACCAGCACTTTCAACTTTATTTTCTACTATGGGAAAATTTATTAGGGAAAAAGACATATCTCCATTAAAAGATTTTTTTAATTTTTATAAGATGAATTTTTTTCAAGGTGTAATAGCAGCAACTATATTTAATAGTTTAATAAGTATATTGTATTTTGATATCATTTACTTTATTTCAACACATAAAATAGTGCAAATGTATTTAATGTTTATTATGATTTTATTGGTTTGCTTAATTTCAATGTATGGGTATTTAATAATATCAAGATATAATGTAAAAATATTATTTCTTTTAAAAACCTCGCTTGTTTTGACAATAAAGAAATTCTATGTAAGTTTAACATGTCTTGCTATTAGCATTATAATTTTGGGGATAATAAGATTTGCAAGAATTTCTTTTGTAGGATTATTATTTGGTTCAAGTGTATTAAGTTATTTAATATTGAAAATTCAGATGCCTACAATAGAACAATTAAAAGAAGCTATAGAACAAAAGTATAATAATTAAGGTATATTTTATATAAAATACACAATTTTTTAATGTGCTTTACATCTAATTTTATAGGTAACACTAATTATTACATGAAAACATATACATTTTTTCAGGTAGTTGAATAACACTATAAATTATACAATTTGACTATAGAATATTAAGTAATTAATAAAGAGTTGAGGGAGGAAATAGTATTATGGATATCTCAGTTGTTGAGAAAGAAAACAGAGAAGAAGAAAAAAAAGAAAGTATATCAGAAAAAGCTCATAAGCTATGGGAAAAAATGAAGACACAGAAATTTTTGATTTTTATGTCACTGCCATTTGTTATATGGCTTATAATATTTAAGTATACTCCATTATTTGGATGGATAATGGCCTTTCAGGATTATAAACCTGGAAAATCTATATTAAATCAGACATGGGTAGGATTTAAACATTTCAAAGAATTATTTAATGAACCATTATTTTATCAAGCATTACAAAATACACTTGCAATGAGCGTATTAAGTTTAGTTTTCGGAACAGTATGTGCAATTGGATTTGCATTACTTTTAAATGAACTTAAAGCAAAGAAGTTTAAAAAATGTGTACAGACTATATCTTATCTGCCTCACTTTATATCATGGGTAGTTGCAGCAAGCATAGTTACAAGCATGCTTTCTACTTCAGGTGTTGTAAACGAATTACTGATGGCTCTTAATTTAATAGATGCTCCAATTCAGTTTACATCTAATCCTAATTACTTCTGGGGAATCGTTACAGTCAGTGATGTGTGGAAGGAAATGGGATGGAATGCAATTATATATCTAGCTGCTATAACATCTATAGATCCAGAAATGTATGAAGCAGCAAGAGTTGATGGAGCTAGTAGAATAAGACAGATTATAAGTATTACATTACCTTCAATTAAACCTACTATAATAGTACTTTTAATAATGAGCATAGGTAATTTAATAAACATTGGTTTTGAAAAGCAGATGTTATTAGGAAACAGTATAGTTGCAGATAAATCTTTAGTATTAGATAAATATGCATTAGATTATGGTATTGGAATGTTTAGATATTCATTTGGTACAGCTATTGGTATATTTAAATCTGTAATAGGAATTATCCTAGTATTTGGTGCTAATAAGTTTGCTAAGAAAATCGGAGAACAAAGTATTATATAAAAACTTATAAGGAGGAAAATTATAATGAAGATAGGCAAACATAGGTTTGATATATTAGATATATTTATATTAATATTAATGGTCGTAATAACTATTGTAACCGTATATCCATTTCTTAATGTTTTAGCAATATCATTTAATGATGCAAACGATACAGTAAGAGGCGGACTTCATATTTGGCCAAGAGAATTTACATTAACTAACTATAAGGAAATATTCTCAGGAAGCAGTAATCTTAAACAAGGATTGATTATGTCAATTTTAAGAACTGTAATAGGTACAGCTACTGGTGTTATTGCAAGTGCCATGGTTGCTTTTGTACTAAGTAAAAGAGAATTTGTATTCAATAAAATTATAACAATTCTCTTTGTATTAACAATGTATATTAGTGGAGGATTAATTCCAGAATATATGGTAATAAGAGAATTAGGCTTGATAAATCATTTTTCAGTCTACATATTGCCAGGTTTAATAAGTGCATTTAATGTTATAGTTATAAGATCATTTATTGATGGACTTCCACCAGCATTAAATGAATCAGCTAAAGTTGATGGTGCTAATGATTTTGTAATATTTTTTAAGATAATTCTTCCATTATGCCTTCCAGTAATTGCAACTGTAGCATTATTTATAGCCGTAGGACAATGGAATAGCTGGTTTGATACTTATTTATATGCAAGATCTAATGATAGTCTTACAACATTACAGTATGAACTTATGAAAGTAATGGATAATGCAGCAAGTAGTATGGCAGATCCTAATAATCCATTAGCACAGTCAGCAGCAGGGGTTAATCCAGAATCAATAAAGATGGCTATTACAATGGTGGCAACTGTTCCTATATTATTAGTTTATCCATTTGTACAGAAATATTTTGTAAGCGGTATGACTCTTGGAGCAGTTAAAAGCTAATTGTTTGTTCTTAAAGATAATTATGGATTAGTCGAGAAAATTAGGCTAATCCTTAATGTATAAATATAGAGGTTATCAAAAATAGTATTTAAAGAAGGGGATATATTTATGAAAAAGAGAAAAATTTTATCAGTGATATTATCGGTATCATTAATAGCTGGAACTTTTATCGGATGTGGTAGTTCTTCAAAGGAAACAGGAGCAACTTCTTCATCAGGAAAAATGGACACGTCACCTATAACATTGGAGTTTTTTAATTGTGATGCATCTCAGGATATGCCATTTACAGATGATGTAGCTGAAAAAATAAAGGAGATTACCGGGGTTACATTAAAAATAAGTCATCCAGTTGCTGGTGATACTCAATCAATTCCATTGATGATTGCAAGTGGTGATTATCCTGATTTAATATTTGCAAAAGGTGATACAGGAAAATTAATCGACGCAGGTGCAATTATTCCTCTTGATGATTATATAGATAAGAAAGGAGCAAATCTTAAGACACTATATGGTGATCAGATAGAGAGATTAAGATATAGTGAAAAAGACCCTAGTATATATACTGTAGGTACTTATGGTGTTGAAACAAAAATATATGCTCCTGATGGAACAATGCAAATTCAAAATGCTGTCTTAAAAGATTTAGGATATCCAGAAATAAAGACTTTAAAAGATTATGAAAATGCAATTAGAACATATAAAGAAAAATATCCAGAAATTAATGGACAAAAAACAATTGGTATGTCGCTTATGGCAAGTGACTGGAGATGGCTTATAACTTGTGGTAATATAGCTGGAGCTGTTGCAGGAATTCCTGATGATGGACAATTTAAAATAGATGATGAAACTCAAGAAGCTGTTTATAAATATCAATTACCAGAAGTTAAAGAATATTTTAAATGGTTAAATCATATGAATGCAGAAGGATTATTAGATCCAGAATCATTTACTCAAAAAGAAGATACTTATAAATCAAAATTAGCTCAAGGTACAGTTCTTGGTATTACAGATGCTAAATGGGATTATGATAGTTCAATGAAATCGTTAATAGCAGCAGGTACACCAGAAAGAACTTTTGCACCACTTTCAGTAACATTAAATGAAAATGTTAAAGATCAGACAATGAAGGATTATGGATTTGGAGGCGGATGGGGAGTTGCAATTTCCTCAACTAGCAAAAATCAAGAAAGAGCATTCCAGTTTTTAGACTGGTTAGCTTCAGATGAAGCACAGGTTTTATTAAACTGGGGAATAGAAGGAAAACATTATACAGTTGAAAATGGAGTAAGAAAGTTCTTACCAGAAGTACAAGAACAAAAAAATACAGACAAAGATTTTGCTCATAACACAGGAATCGGAAATTACATTTATCCATTCCCACAGAGAGGAAATGGAGCAAAAGACTCTACAGGAAATTATTACTCATCTGATACTATAGAAACTTATAAGGCAAATTATAATACAGCAGAAAAAGAAACTATAGCTGCTTACAATAAAGATTCTTGGTGTGATTTCTTCCCACCAGCAGAAGAGTTAGGAGTATCTAAACATGGTCAAGCATGGCAATATAATATTCCAAGTGATAGTGATATGGCTATAATTCAAAAGAAAGCTGATGACTATGTTCAAAAGGCAGTAACTCAAGCTATTTTAGGAAAAGAAGAAGATTTTGATGCTGCATGGGATAAAATTCAATCAACTCTTAATTCATATGGAATTGATAAGGTAAATCAAGGAATGACTGATTTAACTAAAGAAAGAATTAAACTTTGGAATAAATAAAATATAATTTCTATTAAAGGGGCTGTATCAAATTGAAATTTTTTAAATTCAATTTGATACAGCCTATTCTTATAAACGTAAATTTTATTCATGTATATATTTCCAAATATTTTATTTTGAAATAACACAAATAAAGGATAAACATTATTATCCATATTTTAACTATATATTTAAAATTACGAAGCTTGCTGCTTATGAAGCAGCTCACCGTTACGATTTTGAATGGTTTTATGGTACAATTTATTAACATTATAACCAAACGCCATTAACAAAAATTCAGTACGAACTTTAATATTTCCACGCATAAAAAATCTTCTAAAACCATAATCTTGTTTAATAACTCCAAATGCTCCTTCGACTTGAATTGATCTGTTCATTCTTAAAAGTATTCCTTTAGGTGTAGTGATGTTTTTAAGTGAATTTGTTCTTAGACGCATAAAATTTTTAGCCACATGTATTTGTTTATTACCTTTTGCTTTCGTACATTTACTCTTATATTCACAGCCATCACAGTCTTCACATTCATAGATGCTAACAGTAGTTTCATATCCAGATTTTGTTTTTTTCTTTTTTGTTCCTTTTAGAAGCATTTTTTTACCAGATGCACAAATGTAGTAATCTTCATCTGTGTTATAGTACATATTTTCTTTCTTACTAATATCACTCTTGAATTTCTTTGTCTTTGACTTTTCATAATTTGCAGGTTTAATAAAAGCTTCTTGTTTCTTAGATTCAAGATATGCATAATTTTCTTCACTTTCGTATCCTGCGTCAGCAGTTACGGATTCATATTTTTGATTTAAATTCTTTTCTAATCTATCTAAAAATGGTATAAAAGTAAGCTGGTCAGATCTTTCACTTGAAATGTCTACTCCTACAATATATTCACCTTCTACCCCTATTTGGATATTATATGCTGGTTTTAATTGACCGTTTTTCATATGATCTTCTTTCATATGCATGAAAGTTGCGTCATGATCTGTTTTTGAAAAACTGTTTCGTCCATTAAAAATGCTATTGTATTCATTATATTTATTTTGCTTTTCAATAAATTCATTAAGTTGTTCAGTATATCTTTGGAATTTACTTTTTCTTTTACCTTTTCCATAAACAAATTCAATATTATTGGCTTCAATCATAATTCTGATACTATCTAAAATATAATTAGCATCTTGAACTGATATTTTAGCATTAGTAATAATAAGACATAAATTCAAATCATGATTCATTTTTATTAAGCTTTCTTTTATTTTCTTTTGTAGTCTATCTTCAAATTTATCAATAGATTTTTTCCAAACAAAAGTATATCGATTTGCAGATGCTTCGATTTTAGTTCCATCAATAAAAATATTTTTAAATTGAATTTCATTAAGTTCTCTAAGTTTTTTCACAAGTTGATTAAATAAATTTTCTATACAACCAGCTAATCGTTCACGTCTAAATCTATCTATAGAATTGTGTCCTGGTGGTAGTTGACCTTGTAAAAGCCATTTGAAATTTATATCTCTTTTGCATGCCTTTTCAAGAGCACGACTTGAATATATTCCTTCCATATATCCATAAACTATAATTGCAAACATAGTTTTAGGTAAAAGTGCTGGATTTCTACCAATAGTAGAGTAAGTTCTATTTAATTCTGAATAATCTAATCCCTCCATAACATCATAAAGCACTCTTACTGAATCACTATCAGATATAATATTTTCTATATTTATTGGGAAACCTATTTGATGCATAGGTATAATATTATTAGTGTTCATATTAATATTATGCGCAAAAAAGAGAATTCAAATTTATGAATTCTCTTTTTTTATCGGCTAGTATCAAAATTGTTTTGATACAGCCCCATCTTTTTAATTTAGAGGAAGGAATGAGTATGAGATTTTATAAAGAAAAAATAGAAACAGATTTATTAATACCAGCCAAAATATATATTGGGAATTCTAAGGGGGAAAATTGCCATTATCCATTACATTGGCATAATAATTTGGAGTTTGTTTTAGTTTTATGTGGTGAAATAAAAGGAAAAATTAATAATAAGTATATTGATGTTAAGTGTGGAGAGATTTTTTTTGTTAATAGTGGAGAATTACATGAAACTTGGGCTAATGATAAAAACAAAATAAAAGCCATAACAATATTATTATCTTATGAATTATTAAAAAAGTATTTTCCAAATATAGATTCGTATTATTTTGATTTTGAAGAAAAGGAAGATTCCAAGGAAAAGATAAAGGATTTAATTGTAAAATGTGGAGAAATATATACAAACAAAGAGAATTTTTATGAGCTTAATATGTCAATAGTTTTAATGGAACTGTGTAACATTTTATTTAAGGAATGCCTTAAATAAAAAGAAGTTGGTAACATCTACAATATTGAAGAAAAAAGAGAAGTTAATATAAAAAGAGCAATTACATATATGGAAGAAAATTATGATTTGGATTTATCACTTAGTGATATTTCAAGAGAGATAGGAATGGCCCCAACTTATTTTTCAAGATTTTTTAAGAAAAATACTGGAGAAACCTTTTATAGTTATTTAAATAAGATAAGGCTATATCATTCCTATAAGGAACTGATCAATACAGAGGCATCCATAACAGAGATTGCTTTAAATAATGGATTTTCAAATGTAAAATCATTCATAGAAATTTTTAAAAAAGCTTATAATAACACACCAGCAAAATATAGAAATGAATCTAAAAGAATTAGGTTAAAAGATAATAATTGACAATAATAAGTAAAAAATGAACAATACGTTGTAGGTTCTCAGTGATAAAATGACAATATAATCGATGAAGGGAGGTTATTATTTTAACAATGCATGGGTGATTTACTAGGAAATTTTAAAGATTAACTCAAAAAGTATAATTAATACGGTAAAATATATAAAATTTTTAAAGTATACGGTTACAGATGCACAATGTATAATCAAAGTGAAAACTAGGAAATAATAAAAAATTATTATATAAAATAAAAACAATTAGGAGGAATATTATCATGAAATTTAGTAATGGATGTTGGTTAAATAAGACTGGAGTTCAGACATTTAGTCCACAAGAAATTTATAGTACAAAAATAGAAGATGATGTTTTAACATTATATGCACCTTGCAGTAAGATTTATAACAGAGGATGCACACTTGGGGGTCCTGTTATAACTTATAAAATATCATCTCCTATGAAAAATGTTATAAGAGTTAGAGCTTGTCATTACATGGGTACAGAAGCTAAGACTCCAGGTTTTGAAATATATGAGAAAAATGATTCAAATGTATTAATAAATGAAGATGAGAAAAATATTGTTTTTCAAACAGGAAATCTTAAAATGGATTTCAACAAAGAAACAGTTGAAATGGGATTTTTTAGAGGTGAACAAAAATTAACTTCAAGTAAATACAGAGGAATGGCTTATGTAAAGACTGAAGAAGAGGATTTTTTAGACTATCCTGAAAAGACATATATGAGAGAACAACTTCAATTAAGTGTTGGTGAATTAGTATATGGTTTAGGTGAAAGATTTACCCCATTTGTTAAAAATGGTCAGACAATAAACATTTGGAATGAAGATGGTGGTACAAGCACTGAACAATCATATAAGAGTATACCATTTTATTTAACTAATAAAGGATATGGTGTTTTTGTTAATCATCCAGAAAAAGTATCTTTTGAAGTTGGGTCAGAAAAGGTTACAAAGGTACAATTTAGTGTACCAGGTGAATGTTTAGATTACTTCATAATTGGTGGAGATTCAATGAAAGAAGTAATTGAAAATTATACATCATTAACAGGAAAACCAGCAATGCCACCAGCATGGTCATTTGGTTTATGGCTTTCTACTTCATTTACAACAAATTATGATGAAAAAACAGTAAATGAATTTGTTAATGGAATGAAGGATAGAGATATACCACTTAGAGTATTCCACTTTGACTGTTTTTGGATGAAAGATTTTAACTGGTGTGATTTTGAATGGGATAAGAGAGTTTTCCCAGATCCAAAAGGAATGCTTGAAAGATTAAAATCAAAAGATTTAAATATCTGTGTATGGATAAATCCATATATAGCACAAGAATCTAAATTATTTGAAGAAGCAAAAGAAGGCGGTTACTTATTAAAGAGAACTAATGGAGATGTATGGCAGTGGGATATGTGGCAACCAGGTATGGCAATAGTTGATTTTACTAATCCAGATGCATGTACATGGTACAGCAGTAAATTAAAAGAATTAATGGCAATGGGCGTTGACTGTTTCAAAACTGATTTCGGTGAACGTATACCAACAGAAGGAGTAAAATACTTCGATGGTTCAGATCCATACAAGATGCATAACTACTATACTCAAATGTACAATAATGTAGTATTTAACACTATAAAAGAAATTAAAGGTGAAGATGAGGCAGTTGTATTTGCTAGATCTGCAACAGCAGGTGGACAACAATTCCCTGTACACTGGGGTGGAGATTGTGAATCAGATTACGAATCAATGGCTGAAAGCTTAAGAGGTGGTTTATCACTTTGTATGTCTGGATTTGGTTTCTGGAGCCATGATATTGGAGGATTTGAAAGCACATCTACAGCTGATGTTTATAAGAGATGGGTAGCATTTGGTTTATTATCATCACATAGTAGATTACATGGTAGTACATCGTACAGAGTCCCATGGGCTTATGATGAAGACGCTTCAGAAGTAGTAAGATTCTTCAGTAAATTAAAATGCAGCATAATGCCATACTTATTCAAGACTGCTGATGATGCAAACAGAATAGGTATTCCAGTAATGAGATCAATGGTAATGGAATATCAAGATGATGATGCATGCACATACTTAGATAAACAGTATATGCTAGGAGATTCAATATTAGTTGCACCTATATTCAATGATCAAGGCGAAGCAAAATATTATCTTCCAGAAGGTAAATGGACTAACTTTATAACTGGAAAGAAATATGATGGTGGAAGATGGATTAAAGAGTATCATGACTATTTAAGCATTCCAATGATGGTTAAAGAAAATAGTTTAGTAGCGGTAGGACATGATAACACAAGACCAGATTACGATTTCAGAGAAGGTGTTTCAGTTTTAGCATACGACTTAGCTGATAAAGCAGAAGCATGCACAAAAGTTTTAGATATGAAGAGAAATGAAACTTTATCTGTTACTGTGTTAAAAGATGGAAATACTATAAACGTTAAATCTACTGGTACAGATAAATCATGGAGCTTAGTTCTAAAAGATGTTACTAATGTTGCAGATGTTAATGGATTAACATTTGAAGTAGTTGGAAATGATACTAAGATAACAATTCCAAGCGGAACTTGTGAAGTTGCTTGTAAATTAAAATAATATTAAAAAATAGTTGTTCTTCTTCTGGCAGAAATAATATACCTCTGCTGGAGAAGAACAATATTAATATAGGCTGATAAAAACATAAATTAAGAAAGGAAAGATAATTATGAATTTAGAAATTATAGAAGAATTAATTTCAAAATTAACAATAGAAGAAAAGTCTGCAATGGTTCATGGTGCTGGATTATTCAGAACTGATGGGGTAGAAAGATTAAATATTCCGCCTTTAAAAATGTCTGATGGACCAATTGGGGTAAGACATGAATTTCCAGATGATAGCTGGGTTCCAATAGGAAATTCAGATGATTATGTGACTTATTTACCTTGTAGCTTAGCATTAGCAGCAACTTGGAATAAAGATTTAGCATATAAAAGTGGTCAGGTGCTTGGAGCTGAAGCAAGAGGAAGAGGTAAGGATGTAATACTTGGGCCTGGAATAAACATAGTTAGAAGTCCCCTATGTGGTAGAAACTTTGAGTATATGTCAGAGGATCCATATGTATCAGGAGAAATGGCTGTTCCATTTATAAAAGGTGTACAGGAAAATGATGTTTCTGTATGTGTAAAACATTTTGCTGTTAACAATCAGGAAACAGAAAGATTAAATGTTGAAGCAATAGTTGATGAGAGAACATTTAGAGAAATATACCTTCCTGCTTTTGAAAAAGCAGTAAAAGATGGTGATGCATATTCTATAATGAGTGCGTATAACAAGCTTTATGGATATCATTGTTCACATAATAAAGAATTATTAGAAGGCATATTAAAGGAAGAATGGGGCTTTGATGGAGTAGTAATTTCTGACTGGTGTGCAGTACATGATACTGAACTTGCAGCTAATGCAGGTCTTGATATTGAAATGAATGTAACATATAACTTCGATGAATATTATTTTGCAAAACCTTTAGTAAAGGCAGTAAAAGAAGGTAAGATTAAAGAAGAGGTTATAGATGATAAGATAAGAAGAATTCTTAGACTAATGTGTAAGTTAAATGTAAATTCTGAACATAGAAAAAAGGGAACTTACAATGCACCAGAACATAGACAGGTAACATTAGATGTAGCTAGAGAGTCTATAGTTCTAATGAAGAATGATAAAAATGTACTTCCATTACAAGATAAGAAAATTAAAAAATTAGTTGTTGTAGGTGAAAATGCAAACGTTACTCATTCAAATGGCGGTGGAAGTGCTGAAATAAAAGCACTATATGAAATAACACCTTTATTAGGCTTTAAAATGAGATTGGGCGGAAACACAGATGTACAATTTGTAAAAGGATATAGTGCAGATAAAGAAAATCGTAAAGAGCTGATTGAAGAAGCAGTTGAAGCAGCTAAGAATGCAGATGCAGTAATTTTTGTTGGTGGATTAAAGCATGTAGCAGAAGATCTTCAATTAGAAGACAATGCGTTATCAGTAAGCAAGGATGAAGAGATAAAACGTAGAATTGATAGTGAAGGATACGATAAATCTGATATTATACTTCCATATGAACAGGATGAGCTTATTAAAAATCTGCTTAAGGCAAATGAAAATACAACAGTAGTAATTTCAAGCGGAGCACCTGTTGATATGTCAGATTGGATTGATGATGCAAATGCTGTTGTGCAGACTTGGTATAACGGAATGGAAGGGGGAAGAGCACTTGCAGAAGTTATTTTTGGAGATATAAATCCTTCAGGAAAACTTACAGTTACATTCCCTAGAAAATTAGAAGATAGTCCAGCTCATAAGCTTGGAGAATTCCCAGGAACTGAAACAGTAAATTATGGTGAAGGTATATATGTAGGATATAGATATTTTTCAACATATGATGTTGAACCATTATTCTGTTTTGGTCATGGACTTTCATATACAGAATTTAAATATGATGATTTAAATGTAAGTGTGAATGAGCAAGAAGACGATGTAGAAATTGAAGTTAATTTCAAAGTTACAAACACAGGGAAATTTGTAGGAAAGGAAATTGCACAGGTTTATGTTAATGATGAAAAAGCAAGTGTAGATAGACCGAAGGTCGAACTTAAGAAATTTGAAAAAATCACTCTTAATCCAGGAGAAACTAAAGAAGTTAAGCTTAACTTAAATAAAAAATCATTAGCTTATTATAGTGTAGAGCATAAAAAGTGGGTTGTAGAAAGTGGAATGTTTAACATCTTTATAGGAAGTTCAGTAAAAGACATAAGACTATCAAAGGCTATCAAGTTAGATAAAGATTATATAGTTTAAAATAAGGGGGGGCTGTATCAAATTGAAATTTTTTAAATTCAATTTGATACAGCCTATTCTTATAAACGTAAATTTTATTCATGTATATATTTCCAAATATTTTATTTTGAAATAACACAAATAAAGGATAAACATTATTATCCATATTTTAACTATATATTTAAAATTACGAAGCTTGCTGCTTATGAAGCAGCTCACCGTTACGATTTTGAATGGTTTTATGGTACAATTTATTAACATTATAACCAAACGCCATTAACAAAAATTCAGTACGAACTTTAATATTTCCACGCATAAAAAATCTTCTAAAACCATAATCTTGTTTAATAACTCCAAATGCTCCTTCGACTTGAATTGATCTGTTCATTCTTAAAAGTATTCCTTTAGGTGTAGTGATGTTTTTAAGTGAATTTGTTCTTAGACGCATAAAATTTTTAGCCACATGTATTTGTTTATTACCTTTTGCTTTCGTACATTTACTCTTATATTCACAGCCATCACAGTCTTCACATTCATAGATGCTAACAGTAGTTTCATATCCAGATTTTGTTTTTTTCTTTTTTGTTCCTTTTAGAAGCATTTTTTTACCAGATGCACAAATGTAGTAATCTTCATCTGTGTTATAGTACATATTTTCTTTCTTACTAATATCACTCTTGAATTTCTTTGTCTTTGACTTTTCATAATTTGCAGGTTTAATAAAAGCTTCTTGTTTCTTAGATTCAAGATATGCATAATTTTCTTCACTTTCGTATCCTGCGTCAGCAGTTACGGATTCATATTTTTGATTTAAATTCTTTTCTAATCTATCTAAAAATGGTATAAAAGTAAGCTGGTCAGATCTTTCACTTGAAATGTCTACTCCTACAATATATTCACCTTCTACCCCTATTTGGATATTATATGCTGGTTTTAATTGACCGTTTTTCATATGATCTTCTTTCATATGCATGAAAGTTGCGTCATGATCTGTTTTTGAAAAACTGTTTCGTCCATTAAAAATGCTATTGTATTCATTATATTTATTTTGCTTTTCAATAAATTCATTAAGTTGTTCAGTATATCTTTGGAATTTACTTTTTCTTTTACCTTTTCCATAAACAAATTCAATATTATTGGCTTCAATCATAATTCTGATACTATCTAAAATATAATTAGCATCTTGAACTGATATTTTAGCATTAGTAATAATAAGACATAAATTCAAATCATGATTCATTTTTATTAAGCTTTCTTTTATTTTCTTTTGTAGTCTATCTTCAAATTTATCAATAGATTTTTTCCAAACAAAAGTATATCGATTTGCAGATGCTTCGATTTTAGTTCCATCAATAAAAATATTTTTAAATTGAATTTCATTAAGTTCTCTAAGTTTTTTCACAAGTTGATTAAATAAATTTTCTATACAACCAGCTAATCGTTCACGTCTAAATCTATCTATAGAATTGTGTCCTGGTGGTAGTTGACCTTGTAAAAGCCATTTGAAATTTATATCTCTTTTGCATGCCTTTTCAAGAGCACGACTTGAATATATTCCTTCCATATATCCATAAACTATAATTGCAAACATAGTTTTAGGTAAAAGTGCTGGATTTCTACCAATAGTAGAGTAAGTTCTATTTAATTCTGAATAATCTAATCCCTCCATAACATCATAAAGCACTCTTACTGAATCACTATCAGATATAATATTTTCTATATTTATTGGGAAACCTATTTGATGCATAGGTATAATATTATTAGTGTTCATATTAATATTATGCGCAAAAAAGAGAATTCAAATTTATGAATTCTCTTTTTTTATCGGCTAGTATCAAAATTGTTTTGATACAGCCCCTTTTCTAGAGTTAAGACTACAAGATAAATTAATACTAAAGATAAGCACAAAAAAATTCATTTAAAGGAGAGATATTTGTGAATGATAAATTGAGATTATGGTATACAAAACCAGCAGAAAAATGGGTAGAGGCTCTTCCATTAGGAAATGGAAGAATTGGAGCTATGGTATTTGGAGGTGTATATAGA
The DNA here is from genome assembly GCF_006742065.1 of Clostridium butyricum. Lineage (NCBI taxonomy): Bacteria > Bacillati > Bacillota > Clostridia > Eubacteriales > Clostridiaceae > Clostridium > Clostridium butyricum. The sequence goes on from NZ_AP019717.1 coordinate 439,499, forward strand.
GAAAGATTACAGTTAAATGAAGATACACTATGGTCAGGAGTACCAATAACAGAAGAAACAGACGAAAATTTTATAGATGATCTGGAAAAGGCAAGAAAACTCATATTTGAAGGTAAGTATTGTAAAAGCGAAAATATAATAAATAATAAATTATTAGGACCCTGGAATGAATCATATCTTCCTCTTGGAAATTTATATTTTGATTTTGATAATGAAGGAGACTATGTAGATTATGAAAGAGACTTAAATCTAGAAGATGCATCATCATGTGTAAAATATACTATGAATAATATTAGATATAAAAGGACAACTTTTATTTCTAAATCTGATAATGCAATTGTGATTAAATTTGAAAGCAGTAAAGAAGGAAAAATATCTTTTAAAGCATCCTTCGATAGTTTACTTAGGTATACTGTAGTGACAGAAAATAAAAATTCAATATCATTGTTAGGTAAGGCTCCTATACATGTGCTTCCTTCATACGAAGATGGAGAAAAACCTGTAATTTATGATGATAAAAGAGGCATGAATTTTAAAGCTGTATTAGAAGTAAATGGAATCAATGGAGATATAAAAAGTGAGAATGGTATTTTAAAAGTAAAAGATGCAGATGAAGTTATTATAAAAATAGTAGTTCATACAAGTTTTAATGGGTATAAAAATGAAGCAGGAACGCAAGGAAAAGATGTAAATGATTTATGTGAAAATTCAATACAAAAGATTAGAGATAAAACATATGTGAATTTATACAACGCACATAAAATAGAATATAAATCATTGTTTGATAGATTACAGTTTACATTAAATTCCGATTTTACGGATAATAGTACACCAACCGATAAAAGAATAGAAAATTTTAAAGAAAATAAAAATGATTTAGGTTTAATTTCTCTTTATTTTCAATATGGAAGATATCTTTTGATTTCAAGTTCAAGAAAAGGAACACAGCCTGCTAATCTTCAGGGGATATGGAATGAAGATTTAAGACCAGCATGGAGTAGTAACTATACTACAAATATAAATTTAGAAATGAATTATTGGCTTGCAGAGGTATGTAACCTGCAAGAATGTCATGAACCATTATTTAAATTTATAAGAGAAGTATCAGAAGTTGGAAAAGAAACTGCAAAAATAAGATATAACTGTAGAGGATGGACTGCTAATCATAATATTGATTTATGGAGGCAGACATCACCAGCAGGAGGAAGTACAGAATGGGCATATTGGCCTATGGCAGGTGCATGGCTTTGTAGTCATATATGGGAACATTATGAATTTACTAATGATGTTAAGTTTTTAAAAGAAATGTATCCAATAATGAAAAGCTGTGCTGAATTTTTAGTTGATTGGCTTATGGAAGATGAAAATGGATATTTAGTAACATGCCCATCAATTTCTCCAGAGAATAATTTTATAACTGAAGAAGGAGAAAAAAGTTGTGTGAGTATTGCTTCTACAATGGACATGTCCATTACAAAAAATTTATTTAAAAATTGTATTGATGCAGCAAATATCCTGGAAATAGATAAAAAATTTAGAAGTGAATTAAAAAATTATTATAACAATTTATATCCCTATAAAATTGGAAAGTTTGGACAGTTACAGGAATGGTTTAAAGATTTTGAGGAGTTTGAAAAGGGGCACAGACATTTATCTCATTTATTTGGATTATATCCTGGAAACGAAATAAATGAAGATAATAATAAAGAGATCTTTGAAGCATGTAGAAAATCTTTAGAAAGAAGGCTTACTTATGGTGGAGGACATACTGGATGGAGCTGTAGCTGGGCTGTATGTTTGTTTGCAAGATTAAAAGATTCAGAATCTGCCAATAAATATTTAGAGATACTACTTAAAAAGCTTACATTTTCTAATTTACTAAATGTATGTCCACCATTTCAAATAGATGGTAATTTCGGTGGTACTGCAGCAATTTCTGAAATGCTGATTCAAAGCAATAAAGGATATATTGAGATACTTCCATGCATACCTAAGGAATGGAAGCAGGGGAATGTAAAAGGAATAAAAGCAAGAGGTGGATTTGAATTAGATTTTGAATGGAATAAGGGATATATAAAAGAAATATATATAAAATCCAATTTAGAGTATGGAATATGTAAGATAAAATTAAATACAAAAATTATAAAATTATATTCAAAATTAAAATGTGAAATGATTTTTGAAAAAGACAATTTAATGAAACATGCAGAAGATAAAATTTTATTTTCTAGTAATATGATTGTAGCAAAAATTGAAAAAGGTTATACTTTGAAGCTATCATTTTTATAGGAAATAAAATAATAAATATATAGTGTTCATATTTTTATACACATTATGACAAAAAATGCATTTATTTTTAATTTTACATTATTTTTTAGATATATTTTATAAAACACTAAAAAATAATGTAAAATGCCTCAAAATTTATAGGTATATCCTTGAGTTTTATAAATATATAATGAAGTTAAATACAATAAACTTTAGTAAAAGGTAATATAAATGGAAAATATGAATTATTATGTAAACGTTATAGAACTATAATAAATATTTGTATAATTATCCTAAACAACGCTACTTTACAAAGTTTAACTATAATAAGGGGGATTTAAAAATGAAGAAATTTAAAACTGTTTCACTAACATTAGTGACAACAATAATTTGTAATGCATTAATAGGATGTAAGATTAATTTAAATGATAAAATACATAAATTAAAAGATGCATCGCCTATAACGTTGACACTATTTATTTCAGAAGATTTAGGAGAAGCCAAATTTGATGATGCAGTTGCAGATAAAATTAAGGAACTTACGTGTGTTAATTTAGAGATAATATGTGCAGATAGTAGCTTTAGTAAACCAATAGATCTTATGATTGCAAAAGAGGATTATCCAGATTTGATTTATGCAAAAGGAGATACTTCAAAATTAATTGATGCAAGAGCAATTATAAAGCTAGATGATTATTTTGAAGAAAAAGGAGAAAATCTAAAAAATTTATATGGAGATCAAATAAAAAGATTAAGGTATAGTTTAGAGGATCAATCAATATATACAGTTGGAGCAAGTGGTGTTAGCTCTGCTCAATGGAATCCTAATGGAACAATGCAATTACAACACAGAGTATTAAAAGAATTAGGTTATCCTAAGATAAATACAATTTATGATTATGAGGAAGCTCTTAAACGTTATATAGAAAAATACCCTGAGACGAATGGAGAAAAAACAATTGGATTATCACTTATGGCAAGTGATTGGAGATGGCTTATTACAGTTGGGAATATTGCATCATCAGCAGCTGGAATACCCGATGATGGACAATTTAAAATAGATGATGAAAGTCAAAAAGCAACATATAAATTTCAATTGCCAGAAGTTAAAGAGTATATCAAATGGCTGAATCATTTAAATGCAGAAGGATTGTTAGATCCAGAATCATTTACTCAAGATGATAGTACATACAGAGGTAAATTAGATAGAGGAGTAGTACTTGGGATTTCTGATGCTAAATGGGGCTATGAATCATCCATGAAAAATTTAATTAACAATGGAAATGAAGAAGCTACTTTTGCACCATTGCCTGTAACTATTAATGAAATTTACAAAGATCAGTCTTTAAAGGATTATGGATTTAGTGGTGGTAATGGTATAGGAATCAGCAAGTCGTGTGAGAATAAAGAAAGAGCATTTGAATTTTTGGATTGGCTAGCATCGGATGAAGCTCAAGTTTTATTAAACTGGGGAATTGAAGGGGTTCATTATAAAATAGAAAATGGTAAAAGGATATTTTTACCTGAGATTGAGAAACAGAAAAATACTGATAATAGTTTTGCTTTTAATACAGGAGTAGGAAAATATAATAATTACTTTCCTCAAAGAGGAGATGGGGCATTAGATTCCACAGGAAATTATTATACTACAAATAGTATTGAAAATTATGAGAATGCCTATAATAGTGCAGAGAAAGAAACATTAAAGGCTTATGGTGTTAATTCTTGGGTTGATTTATTCCCTGAGGCAGAGGAATTAGGAGTATCAAAACACGGTCAGCAATGGCAGTATATTATTCCTACAGACAGCGATATGGCAATAATTCAAAATAGATTAGATGAATATACTCAAAAATCTATAACAGAGGTTATATTAGGGCCAGAATCCCAGTTTGATGATTCGTGGAATAAAATACAAGAAGAAATGAAAAAAATGGGGGTAGAACAATTAAATGATGATATGAGCAAAATGACAGTAGAAAAAATAAAACTATGGAATGAGTAAAGGGGAAGTGTAATGGAGGAGAAAATTAAAAAAGAAAAAATTTTAGATAAAATAAGAAAAATAATAAAAAAAGAAAAGAAAGATAAACATATACATCTTAATGTAAAAAATAAGATAGTAGAAAAGAAAATCTACAATATAATTGTGAACTTATTTAAACTGGATAAATTTTTAGATAATATAACAATTAGAAATAAAATTAAAAAATCATTCATTTTAGTTTTGATTATTGCCAATGTTTCCAGCATCCTTGGTGTAGTACTATTATTGAAAACAAACTATGATTATAGATATACATTGGACAAGTATGGCTTTGTTCAAGGAGACATTGGAAAGGTTGGAAAGGAAATAGAGAAAACTCTTTATATTATAAGAGATATTACTGGAATCGAAGATGATGAGGAACTTGTAATTGAAACAGCCAGGTTAGATAGAAGATTTGAAATAATAGATCAATATATGCCTAGGATTGAAGAACGATGTAGAGAAGAAAAGGAAATAGAGATTTATACACAAATATCAGAAAACTTAAATAAATATAAAAGCGTAGTAGATAATGTTATCGGTCTAAAAAAGAGTGGAGATTCAGAAGAAGCTGCAGAAATATTTAAAATAAAAGGAAGTGTTCTTGAAAACAAATTATCATTGGATTTTGAAGAGCTTATGGATATTAAGGTTCAAAATGGCGAAAAGGTAATGGGCAAATTGTTAGTAGTACAGATTGTCTCAATAGTATTAACAATATTATTTATTGTAATTGGTATTATATGTGCACTATTTATATCATTATATATTTCAAATAAGATAGCTAATCCCATAAAAGATATTGTTGATATATCAAAAAAAATAGCAGAAGGAGATTTAAATGTTTCTATTAATGTTGATTCACAGGATGAAATAGGAGAATTGGCATCAACATTTGAGTATATGAGTAAAAACCTTCAAAATTATATTTCGGATTTAAGAAGGGTACTAAGCAGCATTGATAACGGAGAATTGAATATTGAAACTGGTTATTTATATAAGGGTGACTTTATTGAAATGAAGAAATCACTAGATAATATATTACAAGCTTTAAATGGAACTTTTATAGATATACTAGAAGCATCAAATACTGTAAATACTGGAGCGGGACAAGTGTCTCAAACTGCGCAGCTTTTATCAAATGCATCAATGCATCAAGCTGAATCAATAGAAGAGATATTAAAGAGTATTCATGAAATAAGTGAGCAGGTTACTAAGAATTCAGATAATACAAATACTGCAGATAAATTAGCAAAGGTTTGTGTAGAAAAAGTAGAAAATAGTAACAAGCAGATGAGTGATATGCTATGTTCTATGTCTGAGATAGCACAATTCTCAAAAGAAATAAGAACAATTATAGAAGATATTGATGAAATTGCATCACAGACAGATCTTCTTGCATTGAATGCAGCAATTGAAGCTGCTAGAGCAGGTGAGGCTGGCAGAGGCTTTGCAGTAGTAGCAGATGAAGTAAGAGACCTGGCTAATAAGAGTACATTATCTGCACAAAAAACAGCTAAATTAATACAAGATACTATAAAGGCAATTGAAGATGGAATGAATATGGCAAAAGAATGTGCAGAAAATTTATCTGAAGTTGTTAAAAATGTTAATGATACAACAGAGGTTATCGGTGAGATAGCTGTTTCATCAGAAAATCAGTCTAATTCAATACATCAAATAACAAAAGAAATAGAACAGATAACAGATGTAGTTCAGTCAAATTCTGCAACTTCCGAGGAAAGTGCAGCAGCAAGTGAAGAGTTGATTGCACAGGCTGAAATATTAAACGAAATGTTAAAAAGATTCAAATTAAAAAATAAATAAAAAAATATAATAAGGTTTGAAAAAGAAAGAGTATAAATGTACAATCTATACAAGATATTTTTAAGAGTTCTTAAAATTTTATCATTAAAAATGCAAATTTAAAGTTAAAATAGAAGTGAGAGTAAATATGAAAAATAGTGAGTACTTAGAACATAATTTAAAGTTGAAATTTAATATGGAAACAGAACAATTAATTGATAGAGAAACGTTAATTAAAACTTGTTATATAAGTATATTATGAATATAATATACTTATATAAGCTAGAACGTATTATTATTTTTGGTTCATATGCTAAGTGGATAGCTAAAAAAAGATAGTAGTATAGATTTGTGTGTTATTTTTGATTATGTAGATAAGAGAAATGCATTAATGATGTGCTTATAAAAAATAAATTAGATTATTTAGAAAAAGAACAGTTTTGTCAGGAGTATGTAAATGGTAAGAGAAATAGTAAAAGACAATGATAAATTAACACAAAAAGCAGTAGAAGCGACAAAAAAGGATTTATATATTATTGATGATATGATAGATACTGCAAAGGCAAATAGAGATATATGTGTGGGACTTGCATCTAATCAGATTGGTGAGAATGTGCGTATTATTGTAGCCTTAATGGGAGATGAGTTTATTCCTTTAGTTAATCCAAAGATAATAACACATAGTGTAGCTACTTATGAAGATGAAGAAGCATGTTTATCACATGAAGGAACAAAGAAGGCAACACGATATTCTTCTATTGAAGTAGAATATCGTGACAGAAATTTTAAAAAGAGAAAGAATATTTTCAAAGGATTTGTTGCACAGATTATTCAACATGAAATGGATCACTGTGAAGGAATTTTAATTTAGAAGAAAATTATAAGTATCTAAAAAGGCTTTTCCCATATTGTTGGGAAAAGCCTTTTTAGATATTTAATTGATGGCATTTAGAATTAAAAAAATACATCAGATTATTAACTGATAAATATTGAAAGTTGATAAATTGTAAGCATATTGGAATTTTAGTGTATTATTTACAAAATATCTATAAAATTCAGTGATAGATGTTATAATAATATTTAAGAATCCTTGAAAAGGGTGAGTTTTATTTAAGTGAGAATTGTAATAGCAGAATGATTTTAAGGGTTACTAATCTAGAGAATTTTATATGCTGCATTCTTATAGAAAATATATATTATAAATTGATAGATCATTAAAGAAAAAACTAAATCAACTAAGATATGGGGAAGAGTTATGGAAAGCATAATATTGGAATTAAAAGATTTAAAAAAGAATTTTGGATCAAAACAAGTATTAAAAGGTGTTAATTTACAAGTTAAGAGAGGAGAAATTATTGGATATATAGGATCTAATGGTGCAGGAAAAAGCACAACAATAAAAATTATCCTTGGTACAGTAGATGGATATGAAGGAGAGGCGAGAATTTTTGGAGAAAACATTAAAGATACAAAAGGTGAGTATAAAAGGAAAATAGGATATGTGCCAGAAGTATCAGATTTATATGAAAGTCTTACTGCAAAAGAATATTTGAATTTTATTGGAGAATTATACGATTTAGATGTAGAGAATTCAACGAGAAAAGCTAAAGAACTTATGAGTCAGTTTGGAATAGAAAATTACTTGAATACTAGAATTTCTGCTTTTTCAAAGGGAATGAGGCAGAAACTGATACTTATTTCTGCCATTATTCATAATCCAGAAATATTATTTTTAGATGAGCCGTTAAGTGGACTAGATGCTAATTCTGTTATGATTGTAAAAGAGCTTCTGGAAATTTTAGCAAGGGAAGGTAAGACTATCTTTTATTCATCACATATTATGGATGTTGTTGAAAAAATAAGTCACAGGATAGTTCTTCTCAATGATGGAAAAATAGTTGCTGATGGAAGCTTTAAAGAGCTTAAGGAAAATTGCAATGAAGGATCTCTAGAAGAAATATTTAACGATATAACAGGATTTAATAATCATAAAGAAATAGCACAAGAAATTGCAAGGATAATTAAATAGGTGCATGTATGAGAGAATATAAATTATTAAAATTTTTAGATAAATTTAAGGGTCTGTACACTAGGGTTGGCGTAGATTATGAAAAGATGAGAATAATATTAAAGATTAAACTAACTCTTGATAGAAGAAGGACATCAACTATTATGGGAAGCTCCAATAAAAAGGATGAAGAAAGTGAAAATTCATTTGTTTATGCATTAATTATGTATGGTATAATTGGAGCTTTTATTGGAATAATCATACTAAGTTCTTCTAATGCGATGTTTTCATTTTCCATAGCCTTTGGTATGTTTATGTTTTTTGTATTAACTTCGTTTATATCAGATTTTTCAAATGTTCTTTTAGATGTAAGAGATAAAAATGTAATAGGAACCAAAGGTGTTAACAATAAAACAATAGCAGCAGCTAAAGTAACACATATATGTTATTATATTTTTCTTATTTCATTAGCACTGTCATGGCTTTCAATAATAGGAATGTTTAGATTTGGCATATTAACAGGGATACTTTTTCTAGGGGAATTAATAGTAGTAGATATATTGATGATTGTAATAACAGCGCTTATATATCTTTTTATATTAAGGTTTTTTAATGGTGAAAAAGTTAAAGATATTATTAATTTTGTACAAATAGCATTAACAATAGTAATGACTATAGGTTATCAATTTTTAGGGAGAATGTTTAATGTTTTTGATTTAAATATAGTCTATAAAAGCCGCATATGGAATTTACTATTACCACCAATGTGGTTTGCAGCACCGTTATATGCAGTTAATGGAGGGGAAATTAATAAAATAATAATTATGCTTATTACATTAGCATTTATTGTTCCAATTATAGCAATTATATTATATTTAAAAAATATTTCTAAATTCGAAGATTCCTTATCAAAATTAAATAGTGTAAGAAATAATGAAAAGGAAAAGAGTAAAGGAGTATTCTATAGGTTTGGAAGGTGGACATGTAGGAATAATGAGGAAAAGGCAGCTTATAATCTTTCAGTTTCTGTAATGAAAAGAGAAAGAGAGTTTAAACTTAAGGCATATCCTAATTTAGGTTTTATTATTATCTTTCCTATACTATTCATCTTTATATTTACGAATAATTATGAAGGGATAGAGAGTATTCCTTTAAGTATGTCATTAAATATTTATTGGTTTATACTTATGATTCCATCAATTTTAATGACTCTTCAATATTCAAATGATTATAAAGCAGCATGGATTTATGAATCTGTATTTATAAAAGATACAGCTAATATATATAGAGGTGCTTATAAAGCCTTGATAGTTAATTTATTATTACCACTATACTTAGTTGAAAGTGTGATTTTTACAGTGATTTTTGGTATACAAGTTCTGGGAATTTTAATTATTGTTTTTATATTCTTATTAATATTCATAGCTACTGAACATATAATTGGAAAATTAAGCTTACCATTTACTACAAAAGCTGGTGTAGTTAATAATGGAAGTAATTTACTAAACATCTTACTAGGTATGATTCTTGTTGGTATTGCAGCAACAATAAATTATTTTCTATTATCGAATATAATTGCATTGATAGTTTATGGCATAGCCCTTGTGATAGTAGCACTTTTTATGTGGAGGAAATGTATTAAAACTTATCTGTAAGTGTGACAAGTATAGGAATACATGATTATTACCATAGAGAAATAGTAAAGATATACTAAATTAGCTTAGAGGATTTGTTTTAAATATTATTTAACAGGAAATGGAGCACTGTGAAGGTGATATAATTTGGAATGAAATTATAAATATTTGACAAATTTATATTGAAGTGATATTTTTTATGTATAGGTTATACAACTGACGGAAGTGGAATAAACCACATGAAGTATAACAAGTAATAAGCCGACCGTCTGGGCAAAAGTCCGGATAGGTGGGCTTTTTATTTTGTTTAAAAAGGAGTGTAATATTAACATGAAAGAATTAAAATTAAAGTATGGGTGTAATCCAAATCAAAAACCATCTAAAATATTTATGAAAGATGGTGAACTTCCTATAACAATAATCAATGGAAATCCTGGATATATTAATCTATTAGATGCATTAAATGGCTGGCAGCTTGTAAAAGAATTAAAGAATACTACTGGACTTCCATCAGCAGCTTCATTTAAGCATGTTAGTCCTTCAGGAGTTGGTGTAGCAATAAAATTAAGTGAAGTATTAAAAAAAGCATATTTTATTGATGATATGGATTTATCTGACATTGCAACTGCTTATTTAAGAGCAAGAGGTGCTGACAGAATGTCATCTTATGGAGATTTTGTAGCTTTATCGCATGAGTGTGATGAGCAGACCGCAAAATTTTTATCAAGGGAAGTTTCTGATGGAATAATAGCACCATCATATTCAAAGGCTGCATTAGACATACTAAAAACTAAGCGTAAAGGCAAATATTTAATAATACAAATAGATGAAAATTATATTCCAAAGCAAATGGAAACAAAAGAGGTTTATGGGATAACATTTGAACAAAAGCGAAATGATATTAAAATATCAGAAGATTTATTAACAGATTTACCTACTAAAAATAAAAATTTACCTAACAATGTAAAAAGAGACTTGATTATATCTTTAATAGTATTAAAATATACACAATCTAATTCTGTATGTTATGTAAAAGATGGACAGGCAATTGGTATTGGGGCAGGACAGCAGTCGAGAATTCATTGTACAAGACTTGCAGGTAATAAGGCTGATGCATGGTTTCTAAGACAAAGTCCTAAGGTTATAAATCTCCAATTTAAACAAGGATTAAAAAGAGCAGATAGAGATAATGCAATAGACATATATATTTCAGATGATTATATGGATATATTATCTGAAGGCGTGTGGGAAGATATATTTACTGAAAAACCAAATCCATTTACTAAGGAAGAAAAGAGAGACTGGTTAAAAAATTTGAAAGATGTATCCTTAGGATCAGATGCATTTTTCCCATTTGGAGATAATATAGAACGTGCAAAAAAGAGCGGAGTATCATATATAGCACAGCCCGGAGGCTCAATACGAGATGATAATGTAATAAAAATATGCGATAAATATAATATAGCTATGGCATTTACTAATGTACGTTTATTTCATCATTAAATTAAGTAAATAATTTACGGTAATGTATAAAAATTAAAAGGAGAGAACAAATATGTATAGTGAATATCCAATTATACGATTAAGAGATAGGACAGATTTAAATGAAAGAGCATCTAATTGGTTTCATAAAAAATGGGGCATTCCAAAGAAAGCTTACTTAAGTAGTATACAAGAGAGTCAAAACCATTGTGTAAATATACCACAATGGTATATAGTATTGGATAAAAATGAAATTATTGCAGGAATAGGTGTTATAGAAAATGATTTTCATAAGCGTAAGGATTTATATCCTAATATTTGTGCTGTATATGTAGAAGAAGAATATAGAAATTATGGAATAGCAAAAAGAATGTTAGATTTTGTATGCAATGATGTATTTCATATGGGATATGACCATGTTTACCTAATAACTGATCATACTAATTTTTATGAGAAGTGTGGGTGGAACTTTCTTTGTATGGTAGAAGAAAATGATGGACATATGATCAGAATGTATCACTTTAAATGTGAACATTAAGTCTGTTGTGAACTTATAAGTGAAATATTGGATTGTACTAAAATTAGTAGTTTAATATTATTTATATTATGACATATATGTATATCAGAGAGCTAGTTAGGGATTAGAGACATTTGCAATAAGTTTACAAACCATAGAGAGATAAACTTTCTATGGTTTGTATTATGAATTAAGTTATTGTATTTAAAACAAAATAGTATTGTGATAATTCCTATACAAATCAAGCTCTCCTTGCTTTAAGTGCAGGAATAAATGTACGGAATAGGAATAAAGCTAGACATACTGCTGCAAAAATTAGTCCTATTGGATAGGCTATTGATGTTGATAGATGGAATCCTTCTTCAGCATATAGTATATAAGTGCAGCTTACAGCAGACATAAATGTTGCAGGAAGTGCTGCAATTAATGAGGAAATAGGCTTGTTTAACTTAGCATATTTAGCAAGATATACAGAACCAGCCCAAAGTACCATCATTGCTAATGTCTGATTTGACCAAGAAAAATACCTCCATACAACCTGGTAATCAACAAGTGATATTAAATAACCAATTCCAAGAAGTGGGACAGCTAAATAAAGCCTGTTAGGAATTTTAGTTTGATCAATTTTAAACCAATCTGCAATTGTAAGCCTTGCACTTCTGAAGGCAGTATCTCCTGAAGTGATAGGGCATGCAATTACACCAATTATAGCAAGTACACCACCAACATTACCTAGAAGTCCCATTGACATATCATATACTGTTGTAGAATTACCACCATTTGCTGCAAATAATCCACCAGTTCCTTTATAAAATGCTATTCCAGCAGAAGCCCATATAAGAGCTATAATTCCTTCAGCAACCATTGCACCATAAAATACATGTCTTCCATTTTTTTCATTTTGAATACATCTTGAAATAATAGGTGATTGTGTAGCATGGAATCCAGAAATTGCACCACATGCCACTGTAATAAACATTAATGGCCAGATAGGAGATCCTTTTGGATGTAGATTTTCAAAAGTGATTTCCATCATTGGATTTGTTCCACTATTATAAATAGTTGCACCAGCAATACCTACAGCCATAACAATTAGACATATTCCAAAGATAGGATAAAGTCTACCGATTATTTTATCTATTGGTAATAATGTAGCAAGAAAATAATAGATTAAAACAACGATTGTCCAAAATGTGATATTCATAAAGTTAGGTGTGAGTTTTGCAAGTAGACCAGCAGGTCCAACCATGAATACAACACCAACCATAACAAGAAGAATTACAGAGAATACTCTCATTACATTTTTCATTATATTACCTAAGTAAAGTCCTACGATTTCAGATATACTTGCACCATCATTTCTAACTGAAAGCATTCCACTTAGAAAATCATGTACACCACCAGCTAGAATTGTACCAAATACAATCCATAAATATACAGAAGGCCCCCATATAGCACCTGAAAGAGCACCAAATATAGGGCCGAGTCCAGCTATATTAAGAAGCTGTACAAGGAATGCCCTCCATGTTTTCATTGGAACATAATCTACACCATCTGGATGGGATATTGCTGGTGTTTCTTTGTCAAATTCAGGTCCGAAAACCTTTTCTACAAATTTACCATAAATGCAGTATCCTATAACTAATAAAGCTAACGATACGAAGAAACTAATCATTATTATTCCCCCTTTTAGAATTTAGAAAAATTATAAATAACATCAGATATAAATTGATTCTTCATTAAATTATATACAATTAGTTTGTATAATATTAACTAATATGAAATATATTTGTATGATTTTTATTATCATGATTGTATTAGTATAAAAGAACTGTTGATTTTACGCTGATAAGAAATTTTATAGTTATTAAAGTAATAATGATAAAGGAAGGACACAAAATATAAAACCATCTATTAAAATTTATGCAAAAGTAATTTTAACAGATGGTTTTATAATTCATAAAGTTAGTTTCTAGCTTTACATTCATTAAGATAAAAATTTGTTATTTTATCTAAAGTAAGATAATTTTCTATATAAGATTTATTCCACAATCCTAATTTTTTACGATTTTCTGTGGAATTAATTAAAAGATTTATATATTCAGTTAATTTATTTATTATTAATTCATCATTAAATTTCTCAGGATTAAATGAATGGTCTCCAAAATTTGAATCAACTAAGGTTTCAATATTACTATTATCAACAATATTTACATGTCCATTTGAACCAAAAGAAATAACTGGTTTTCCTAAACTCATAGCTTCAATTGCAACTCTTCCAGTTCCAATAATTAAATCACTTTCAAAGTAGTAAGATAAGATATTAAATTTATTCCCTAAGAAAAAAACTTTGTTATTATCATTAAATTCTTTATTTATATTTTGGCATAAATTTTTAATAGATAATGCATAATTTCCATTTCCAGCAATTATAGCAAAAACATTTTTGTTTTTTTTGATTACTTTTTTAAAGCTTTCTAAAAATAATAGAGCTAGTTTTGATTTATTGTAAGATAATCTGCTGCAATATATCAGGATTATTGAGTTTTCATCAATACCCAATGCTTTTTTTAAGAAACTTTTTTTACTAATAATATCATTAGATATTTCAATACCATTAGGAATTACAAGATATTTGTGAATATATGATTTTTCTAATAATTCACTGTAATATTTTTTTGAATACTCACTTACAAATATAATTTCATCAAGATAATTACTATAAGATTGTATAATTTTTTCTGAATAATATATTCCGTGAATAGTAAATATTATAGGGACATTTAATATTGATTTAATCATAGGACACAGATATAAGTCTTTATCCATATGAATTTGAATAAGCATTATATTGGGAATAATTGAAAGAGTATTTTTAAATTTATCAATATTTTTTAAGTCAAAAATATATATAGGAATATCATAAAAAACAAATAACTCTTTATTAAAGCATTCATTAGTTAAAATGCATAATTGTATATTCTCTTTTTTCAGTCTATTAGCTAAATTTATAACATAACTTTCCGTACCACCAATATTTACACTATTTAAAATAGTTACAATAGTAGAATCATATTCAATGCAATAAGTTGATAAATTTTTTTTTGAAGTTATTATTTCTTTAAAGTATGATTGATTATCAAGAATTTTATTTCTATTAAAAATAGCAAGTTTATTAGTAGTGCGTGGAGATTCGCAATAATTTAGACATTCTTTATAAGGAAGCCTTGATTTTTGCACATAATATAGAATTTCAGGGGCTTTACTTATCTTTTCAAAACGTAAGAAATAAAGTATAAGATCAATTTCTGAATCGAAAATACAATGAGTACAATAAGGTAATATATCAATGAGAAAGTTTTTTCTTAGCACAAATGTATATAAATCTAATGGAAGATAAGATGCTGATATTACAGAGTTAATGTTATCAGAATCTATAAACTTATTAGATTCAATTAATGCTTCTTTTTCATAAATATTATTATTCATAGAGGCTTCTAGACAAGAGCAGATATTTAAATTATTTGAATTCATAAAAGAAATCTGCTTTTCAAACCTTTTAGGATCATTAATATCACAATTAGCCATTAAAGTAATGAAATCTCCAGAAAGTGATGAAGAAAATGATAATAAGAAATTAAAAATAGACGTTTTTTCATTGATTTCTATTATCTGATATTTATTTTTTATAATGTTGCTTATATTATCTGTTTTTTCAAAAGTAATAATAAATAGTTCCCAATTAGTAAATGTTTGTTTTGAAATGCTCGTTAGAGTGTTAGAGAGATCAGTGTTATCAAGAGCAATTAAAAGGATATTTAATTTAGAAGTCATTTAATTGTGCATCATACAATATCATTGTAGATACCTGTGTGCATGGACTTTGTGTTGCATATGTGACCTGGAAATTCTCTATAATTCTATAGTCATCATAATTATTTATTACTAATGGGAAGAAAATTACTTTAGTTGAACATGGAGTTATATAGTATTGATTTTGAAAGACTAAAATACTTTCGCCATCAGTAAGGTCATAAATATTTATAGTAACATAGTCGCATACAGTGTTATTAGTTATAGTTATTTTTAATATATTATAATTTTGATTGTTATTAACAATTTCATATTTATATTCTTCTAGCATCTTATTGTTTCCTCCATTAAAGTATATATTTTTCTAAATCTTGTACATAGTCAATATATGAATTTTATAAAATATTGTTAAATAATAAAACAAAAAATATAAGATCTGCATAATATAGTATGGACAAGACATATTAGGAGGAAAAGTAATGCACGTTGAGAGGATAAAAAATTTAGTAAGTATTGTTGTATCAAATTATAATAATGAAAAATATATTGAAGAATGTTTAGATTCATTAATAAATCAATCATATGAAAATATTGAAATAATTATTATTGACGATTGTTCAACAGATAATAGTATAGACATTATTAATTCATGGATAAATAATTACAACAAAGATAAAATAACATTTTTAAAAATGCCTAAAAACATGGGCTTTTCAGGAGCGGTTACAGTTGGTATGTATCTTGCAAAAGGAGAATATATTGCTATCCAAGATGGTGATGATATTTCACATAATAAGCGAATAGAAACTCAAGTGAAATATTTACAAGATAACAATGATATTATGATGGTTGGATCTAATTATTCTGTATTCAGAAATTATATAGAAGAAGCAAAAACAGTGCCTAATTTTGTTGTTTATGGAAAAACTAAAATAGAAGAAGAGTTTGGAAATGGAAATAGTCCTGTGTCTTTTGGAACTATACTTTTTAAAGGAGAAGTATTTGATAAGGTAGGAGGATTAACAAGAAAATTAGAAGGTGCAGAAGATTATGAATTTATAGCAAAATCTCTTATTTATGGTATTAATAATATAAATGAACCTTTGTATTACTATAGATCCCATAAAGATCAGAGATCAAAACAATATTATTCAAAGGAGGCAAAGAAGAAGGATAAAGTTTACAAAGAAACATTAAGTGTTATGTTGGTTTTAGACAAATTTAATATTGGAGGAACAGAAACGCATGTTTTAACATTAGCAAAACAATTAATAAACGAAGGAATAAAAGTAACAGTAGTAGGTGGTTATGGTCCTTTAGACAATGAATTTAGAAAATTAAATTGTAAAATATATAATTTGAATTTTCCTCTTGAAATAGAAAGAGATGAAAATAAAAAAATCAGTTTTTTAGATGATATAAATAATATTATAGAAGCAGAGGATATAAATTTGATCCATGCACATCAGTCATCATCTGGAAGTCTTGCATTAGAGGCAGGTAAAAAGCTGGGAATTCCATGCATATTTACTGTTCATGGTATGTATTATTATGATATATTAAATAGTGCATTAAAGCAGGCTGATACTGTCATAAGCGTAAGTATTCCAGTATATAAATGGCTTTTAAAATATGATATAAATTCTGTAGTAGTTCCCAATGGAATTTCATTTAGGAATTATATGAATAGTCAGTCTAATTTTTTACGAAGTATCTATGATATGGATCAAGATTCACTTGGCATAATTTATTGCAGTAGGATGGCATGGGGAAAGATACAAGTATGTAAAAATTTGATTACAGTTATAAGAGATTTGCGAAAAAAAGATAATATAAAATATGATGGAATAATAATAGGAGATGGACCAGGGTATTTAGAGTTAAAGAAGTTTGCAGATAGTGTTAACAATGAATTGGGACAAGAAGTTATTCATTTTACTGGAAGTCAAATTGATGTGAACAAGTTTTATATGGCTGGTGATTGTGTATTAGGAACAGGAAGAGTTGCAATAGAAGCAATGGCGGCATTTAAAAAAGTTATTGCGGCTGGTAATTCTGGATATTATGGTTTTACAACAAGTGAAAATTTTAAAGAAGCTTGGAGCACTTATTTTGGTGATCATGATTATAAGTTTGATAATGACCCTAAGTATTTATATGAGGACATGAAAGAGTACTATCTAAATAAAGAATACTATGATAAAGATATATATGACCTATATGATAAGAGCAGAGTTTTATTTGATATATTTAAGGTAACAAGCGAATTGATAGATATATATATTGATGCGTTTAATTAGGAAATGAAAATAAATGCTAATTTGATTTTTAAAAGATAAATTCCATTTATAATAATTATTAGTTATATAGATTTTACTATTGGGAGTACTATTTAAAAATAAAAAATTCAGATTGGCTTTAGGGGCTGTCACATTAAATTTAGTGTGATAGCCCCTTTGCTATAAAAGTACATATAATACAAAGCATGAATTTATATAGAATTAATACTTCTATACTTATTAGGAGAGTATTCATAATACTTTTTAAAGAGTTTACTGAAATAATAAGCATCAGAATAACCTACAGATTGAGCAATAATTTTTACAGGAATTTCTGTTTCAAGAAGTAAATCTTTAGCTTTTTGCAGTCGTAAATTTATTAAATAATTAATAGGAGATTCGCCTGTTTTTTCTTTAAAGGTTTTTGATATATAAACAGAACTTATATACATATTTTTTGAAATATCATTAAGAGAAATATTATTCATATAATTTTTTTCAAAGTAATCTATAATAATTTCTACTATGTTACTTTTATCATAAAAAGGCAGAGAATACTGTTTAATTTTCTTTGTATTTTTTACATAGTTTGTCTCTTTTAAAAAAAGAGCAATAAGTTTCATAACAAGACTTTTTAAAACTAATTCTTTGCCAATTTCGCCACATTCATGTTCTTCAATTATTTCAAGGCAACACTTGTGAAAGTCTTCACCATATTGATTAAATTGCATTGGTACTGTTGAAGAATTCTTCAAAATATGATTTAAAGGAAGACCATCAATTTTTAAATTTCTAAATCCAACATGGAGTTCTTTAAGATTGCTATTAATACCTTTGGTAAAGTACTCGTAATGGTAAACTCCAGGGTTAAATGGAAGCAGGGTTTTTTCTTTTATTAAATAAAATTTATCATCTATTTTGTAATTTACATTTCCAGAAACAACATAGCTGAATTCTATAAAATCATGACAGTGATAATTTCCTTCAAATGTATCACTAGTAGTACAATAAATAGAATATAACACTTCAGGATTGAATTTTTCAATTGAAATTCCTACATTACACACTAATGGTTCCCCCTTTCTTCTATATAAGAATATACATCATATAAATAAAAAAGTACATTTTTATTTGATTTTTTTTATTAGATAATTAACATGTTAAAAAAATAGAGACGATGTAGGGAGGAATTATTAATGAGCAGCATTAAATGGGTATTTACATATGTAAATAAGTACAAATTTAGATTTTATTCAGCATTTGTAGCAGCACTTATCTGTTCACTTATGTCTATGATTAATCCATATTTAAGTGGAGTGATTGTAGATGATGTAATAATGAAGAATAAATCAGGTATTCTCATTTATATATTAGGAATAATGGTATTTATAACAGGAATAAAATCAGTTATAAGATATACATATCAGATGGTTTTTGAACATGTATCACAAAATGTAATATTTGAAATAAGACAACAGATGTATGAAAAACTTCAGGAACTTGATGTAGATTATTACAATAGGACAAGAACTGGAGATATAATGGCAAGGATGACTGGAGATATGGATGCCATAAGACATTTTATTGCATGGGTTATGTATAATATATTTGAAAATGTAACTATGTTTGTATTTGCAATAGGTACTATGTTTGTAATAAATGCACAGTTTACAATTTTCATGTTTTTACTTACACCACTAGTAGCATATTGTGCATATAGAATGACCGTAAAATGTAATCCTATATTTTACGATATAAGAGAAAGATTTTCTAAATTAAATACTGTTGTACAGGAAAATATAAGTGGAAACAGAGTGGTTAAAGCTTTTGCAAAAGAAAGATATGAGATATCAAAATTTGAAGAGCGAAATAAGGAATATATGGACTCAAATATGGATCTTGCAAAAGTGATACAAAAATATATGCCAATGTTAAATGCTCTTTCAAATATGTTCAGTGTAATAATGATTTTAGTTGGTGGAATATTAATAATAAATGAAAAATTGACCATGGGAGAACTGGTGATTTTTAATGGTCTTATATGGGCAATAAACAATCCAGTTAATATGGTTGGATGGTTAATAAATGATGTGCAGAGATTTCTAGCAGCATCAAAAAAGATGAGAATGCTTCTTGGGGAACAGACTAAAGTTGCAAATCCTAAAAATGGAATAAAACCAAGCAAAATTAAGGGTGAAATTGAATTTAGAAATGTAAATTTTGAGTATGGTGATGAACAGGTACTTAAAAATGTTAATTTTCATGTGAGGCCTGGACAAAGAGTTGCAATTTTTGGTCAGACAGGCTCTGGTAAATCTACGATTATTAATCTTATAGAGAGATTTTATGATGCACAATCTGGCGAAGTTCTTATTGATGGAGTAGATATAAAAAAATATGATCTTCACGCATTAAGAAGAAATATATCAATATCTATGCAGGATGTGTTCTTATTTTCTAATACTATAGAGGATAATATAAGATATGGAATACCGGATATAGATAATTCAAAAATATCATGGGCGGCAGAAATGTCAGATGCAGATAATTTTATAAATAAACTTGCTGACTCATATGAAACCATAGTTGGAGAAAGAGGGGTAGGATTATCTGGTGGTCAGAAACAAAGAATAACACTTGCTAGGTCCATAATAAAAGATCAATCAATATTAATTCTGGATGATACAACATCAGCACTTGATGTTGAAACTGAAGCAGCAATTCAAAAGAATCTAAAATCTATATATAAAGGAAAGACAACATTTATTATAGCTCATAGGATTTCTTCGATAAAAAATTCAGATTTAATATTAGTTCTTGATAATGGTGAAATAATTGAAAGTGGTACACATGAAGAATTGATAAATGCACATGGACATTATTATGATGTATACAAAGAACAATATGGTGAGTATATAAATGATGGTGATAAAAAAAGGGAGGTTATATAGATGGCAAAAAACAAATATGATGTTGATGAATCATTAGACGAAAAACTGAACTTAGGACATTGTAAAAGAATTTTATATTATGTAAAACCATATAAAAAAGAAATGATAATTACACTTATAGTAATGCTTTTATCAAGTGTAGCAAGTTTAATGGGACCTTATTTTGTAAAGATCGCTATGGATGAAAGTATTCCTAATAAAGATATGAATGGACTTATTTTTATAAGTATATTATTTGTTGCTACAATTATAATAAGTTCAGTATGTATGAAATATAAGATAAAAACAATGACATTAGTTGGACAATCTATCATAAAAAATATAAGATCAGATTTATTTAATCATCTGCAAAAACTTCCATTTTCATATTATGATAGCAGACCTCATGGGAAGATACTTGTAAGAGTTGTTAATTATGTGAATTCATTAAGTGATTTATTATCAAATGGATTAATTAATATGATTACTGATTTATTTAGTATTTTTGTAATAATTGGATTTATGTTATTTATAAGTCCAAAACTTACATTAATATGTCTCATTGGAATGCCAGTTTTATGTTTAGTAGTAGCCATGCTTGCAAAAGTTCAGAGAATAACAACACAGAAATATAGCAATAAGCAATCAAATTTAAATGCTTACATTCAGGAAAGTATAAGTGGAATGAAAGTAACTCAGGCATTTGCAAGAGAAAATGTCAATGCACAAAAGTTTAGAACGGTAAGTGGGGAAAATAAAAGTACCTGGCTTACAGCTGTAAAATATCAGCTTATGTTATGGCCTGCAATTGATAATATTTCAGTTTTTACTGTATCCCTTGTATATTTAGTGGGTATAAAATCCATTGGAGTAGACATATCAGTAGGTACATTAATCGCTTTTGTAGGGTATATATGGAGATTCTGGAACCCTATAGTTAATATATCAAATTTCTATAATACATTAATTATGGCAATGGCATATTTAGAGAGAATATTTGAAACTCTTGATGAAGAAGTAAGCATAATAAATTTAAGAGATGCTTATGAAATGCCAGAAGTTAAAGGTGATGTAGAGTTTAAAGATGTAGTTTTCAAATATGAGGATGAAGATAGGGAAATATTGAAGAATGTATCATTTAAAGTGAATGCTGGAGAGACGATAGCTTTAGTAGGACCTACAGGAGCAGGAAAAACTACAATAATAAATCTTTTAAGCAGATTTTACGATGTGACAAAAGGCGAGGTTAGAATAGACGATAATGATATTAGAAAAGTAACACTTAACTCTTTAAGGGAACAGATGGGAGTAATGCTTCAAGATACATTTATATTTTCAGGAACTATATTAGACAATATAAGATATGGGAATTTAAATGCAACTGAAGATGAGATTGTTAATGCAGCAAAAGCTGTAAGAGCTCATGAATTTATTATGAATTTAAAAGATGGATATAATACTCAGGTAAATGAAAGAGGAAGCAGATTATCAGTAGGGCAGAGACAACTTATATCATTTGCAAGAGCACTACTTGCAGATCCTAAAATATTAATTTTAGATGAAGCTACTTCAAGTATAGATACTCAGACAGAAAAAGCACTTCAGGAAGGGTTGAACAAATTATTAAATGGAAGAACATCATTTGTAATTGCTCATAGATTATCAACTATAAAAAATGCAGATAGAATAATGGTTATAAACGATGGAAAGATAGCTGAAATTGGTACTCATGATGAATTAGTGAAAAAACGTGGTGAATACTATGAGCTGTATAGGGCACAGTATGAGATTATGAATGCTGTTTAATTGTATATAATATTAAAATTTATTATATTAGGTAAAATACCAATGCCAAATGTGAACTAAGTTCACATTTGGCAATTTTTATAATAAATTATAAAGGTTATTTATTCAAATGGGAGAATTATTAAGTTTTTTCATGGAAAAGCAGTAAACATTGATGGATGTACGGCTGTATTTATTAAGTTTAAAGAAGATTAAGAGATATATTTAATTATGTTAAAAATTTATATCGATATTAAAGAATAAAAAATATGAAAAAGTTTACGGAAACATATTGACTAATTAAGGAAATGGCATTAGAATAAACTTATTAAAATACATTTAAAAAGTATTTTTAAATTAATTTGATTTATAAAACTTTTTAAAATTATAGAAAAGGAAAGGTGTGGATTATGGAAATAAAAAAAGTTAATGATTTAGAATTTAAAAAATATGGACAAGTATTAAAAAATTATAATTGTGAAGAAATAATTGAAAAAATGCAGAAAATGCCACTACCTCTTGATGTTATATATGAGCCTTCAGTAAAAGACCTTGAAGAATCAGAAATTTTTAAGGAACTTATGGAAAGAGAATTTGGAGGTCTTCCAATACAGATTGGATACTGTAATGGAAATAATAATATGTTAAATGCAGTTGAATATCATAGATCATCTGAGATAAATATAGCTGTTACAGATCTTATTTTGCTTTTAGGATGGCAACCAGATATTAATGAGGATCATACTTACGATACTTCTAAGATAGAAGCTTTTTTAGTACCAGCAGGTACAATTATAGAAGTTTTCGCAACAACTCTTCATTATGCTCCATGTAATGCAGATAATAATGGATTTAGATGTGTAGTTGTACTTCCAAGAGATACGAATATGCCACTAGAACATAATATTGAAAAGAATGGCGAAGATGCATTATTGTTTGCTAAAAATAAATGGCTTATTGGACATAAGGATACTGACTTAGGTAAGCAGGGGGCTTTTATAGGTCTTTATGGAGATAATATTTCTTTAAAATAGAAATAATCAATTATAAATAATTTATAAAAAGATAAAAATATTTGCAGTATTAAAAATTATAAGTATGAATCAAAATTGCTGAAGAAGCAATATAATTACAAAATGAATGTTTGGAGGAATTAAAAATGAATAATATACCACAAGTTAAATTAGGAATTGTTGCAGTAAGTAGAGATTGCTTTCCAATGGAATTATCTACAAATAGAAGAAAGGCAGTAGTTAAAGCTTTTGATGGAGAAATTTTTGAATGTGAAACAACTGTAGAAAACGAAATTCATATGAGAAAAGCTTTAGATGAAGTAAGACAAGCAGGAGTAAATGCATTAGTAGTTTATCTTGGAAACTTTGGACCTGAGACAGCAGAAACATTACTTGCTAAGGAATTTGGTGGTCCTGTTATGTTTGTATCAGCAGCAGAAGAAGCTGGAGATAAGTTAATGAATGATCGTGGAGATGCTTACTGTGGAATGCTCAATGCAAGTTATAACTTAGCTCTTAGAAATATTAAAGCATACATTCCTGAGTATCCAGTAGGGACAGCAGATGAAGTAGCAGAAATGATAAAGGAATTTGAACCAGTTGCAACAGCATTACTAGGACTTAACAATTTAAAGATTATCTCATTTGGTCCAAGACCACAAGATTTCCTTGCATGTAATGCACCAATCAAACAATTATATAATTTAGGTGTTGAAATAGAAGAAAACTCAGAATTAGATTTATTTGCAGCATTTAATGATCATAAAGATGATTCAAGAATTCCAGCAGTAGTTGCTGATATGGAAAAAGAATTAGGTGAAGGAAATAAAATGCCTGGTATTTTACCTAAACTTGCTCAATATGAACTTACATTATTAGATTGGATGGAAGAACATAAGGGTTCAAGAGAATTTATAGTATTTGCAAATAAATGCTGGCCTTCATTCCAAACACAATTTGGATTTGTACCATGTTATGTAAACAGTAGATTAACTGCAAAGGGAATTCCAGTATCATGTGAAGTTGATATATATGGAGCTTTAAGTGAATACATTGGAACTTGCATAAGCAAAGATGTAGTCACACTTCTTGATATCAACAATTCTGTACCAAAGGATATGTATGAAGAAGAAATTAAAGGAAAATTTGATTATACTTTAAAGGATACATTCATGGGATTCCACTGTGGGAATACAGCAGCATGTAAATTAACTTGTTGTACAATGAAGAACCAAAAGATAATGGCAAGAGCTTTAGAACCAAATGTAGAGCCTAATATTACAAGAGGAACTCTTGAAGGCGATATAGTACCTGGAAATATTACATTTTTTAGATTACAAAGTAATGCAGATGCAGAACTTACAGCTTACGTAGCAGAAGGTGAAGTATTACCAGTTGCAACAAGATCATTTGGTGCTATTGGAATATTTGCAATACCAGAAATGGGAAGATTCTATCGTCATGTTTTAATAGAAGGAAGATATCCACATCATGGAGCAGTTGCATTTGGACATTTTGGAAAAGCTATTTTCAACTTATTCAGATATTTAGGAGTAAAAGAAATTGGATTTAATCAGCCTAAGGGAATGTTATATAAGACTGAAAATCCATACAGATAATTCAGACATAAATTACCAAAATAAAAATTATAAATTAAACTGGCATGGGAAATAGCTGAGGATAGCTTAATTGACAGATTAGTAATATTCAGAGAAGAATATGTAGATATAATAAGATGTTGTAATTTTCCCTGTCTATTTGACAAGGAAAATTACAATTACTATTGTACTAAAAGCTTTATAAATCTTTTATATTAAAAATACAATTGAAGTGGAGGCTTTGAGTATTAGTATATTGAAATATACTTAAGAAGTCTAATAGAAAATTCTAATTTATATATTATAGAATTTATATCAACAGAAAGTACAGTTTCTATTTTATGAAATCTATAAAAGAATGTGCTTCTGTTAATATTTAATGATTCAGCGGTTTTGTTTGCATTTCTGTTATTTTGTATATATGTAGTGAGTGTGTTAAATAGTTCAGAGTTGTTACTTTTGTCATAAGAAATCAGCTTGTTTAATAAAGGATGTACAAGGTTTCGTAGGTCTATTTTTTCAGAAATATATTTTGAATCAACCATATTAAAAAAATAAAAATCAATATAATCTTCAAAATATGCAAGAATATCATTATTATTAATTCTTTCACATAATTTTAAAGCATAAATTGCTTGAAGTGCAAAATCATGAATATTAATTAAATTATCAAATGATAAACTTATGCCACACTTAAGTTTATTAAGATTTAGAAATTCTAAAAAACTATACTTAACGCTATCTTTAATAACATTAATAGCATCAGAGCTTACTAGAAGTATAATATTATTTTCATAGTAAGCACATAAACAGTTTTTAAAGATATTTTTACATGATTGCATAAGCTCTTTTAATCCAAAATTATATCTATAATCTTTATATTTTTGTACATAAGGTATTGATAGTATTACATAATTCTCTTTTAGCAAAAATCTGCTATTCTTTAGCCTATCTTCTATATATTTTATATCATCACAGTCAATTTTATTAGACAGAAGATCAATTAAGTAATATTCCTCGCAAAGACCAGAATTAGATATAAAAAAATGTTCCTTTTGTGTAAATATTGAAACAGTTTTTGATAGTATGTTTACTAATTCCAAATCAGAGTTTTTAAATTTTACTTCCCTTTCCAAAACACATATATAACCAGTTGTCACATTATTTATTTTTATAGAACAGAAAATAAGTTTATCGTTATCATAATGGAAAAATGCTTTATTAGAATTATAGATGTTATCAATGCATTTATGTTTTTTCATAAGATTCACTGTATCACATATAAGATAGTATTTATTATTATGTTCTTCAATACATGAAGTGACAGAATATGCAGTAGATGAACGGCATAAAATAGAATAACTCGTATCCACTATAAAAATTGGATTTTTTAAGTGTATTTCTGCTACATTTAAAATTTCATCAAGATTATCAGCTGCAAATAAGCTTTCATATATTGAACACTTTTTAAGTGAAGATGAGTAATCATTTAGTATTATCTCAGGAACGAAATCTCCAGAAGTATTAATATTATTATTTTTTATGTTTTCTAAAAGTGGTTCTAAAGAATTCAAATTATTTTCTCCTTAATATTTTTTAGTTGTTTATGTAAAAATTCACTCCATTAAATTAGAAAAAAGTCTAAAATATCATATGGAAATACTATTATTTTAGGATTTTATTTTGATGAGAGATGAGTTTATGAGTGTTAATATTATAACAGTTATTACAATAAATTAAAATTGTTTTATACTCTGTTATAAATTTGTGGAGGTTATATAACAGAATTTATTGAATTGAATATAAAGGGAGAAATGAAATATGTCTTTTACAGTATTGGGTATTACAGCCGGAAGAAAGAATTCAAATTCAGAAATTTTACTAAAGGAAGCTTTACTTGCATGTCAGAATCAAGGCGCAGAAGTAAAAATGATTAATTTAAGAGATTATCATATTGAAGAATGCACAGGATGTACAGCATGTACCCATGGAATGACTAGTGGTAAAAATGTAGGATGTACATTAAGTAAGAAAGATGACAAGCAAGCAATAATGGATGTTATGTTAAATGTAGATGCTGTTATTATTTCAGCACCAACATATGATTTAATGCCAACAGCAACATTCTCAAAATTTATGCATAGAAATTTAGCATATGAATCATCATTCTTAGAAGCTATTGGTGCGGTTGAACATAGAGATAGAGTTGCAGGTCTTATTGCTGTAGGTGGTTCGACTCGTTCATGGCAGTCAATGGCACTTGAAAGTATGCAAGCTACATGTTTTACAAATGACTTTAAAGTAGTAGATATGTACTTAGCAACAAGAGTACCAGCTCCAAAGCAATGTTTATTATATGATGACATGATTGAAAGAGCTTATGAAATGGGAGAAAATATAATGAAGTCTCTAAAGACTCCAGTGGAAAAAAGAGAATGGCTTGGAGATCCTAATATGGGATGGTGTCCAAACTGTCATTCTAATGCTTTAATATTAGGTGAACCACAATGGGATGGTCTTCATTTTCCAATTGAGTGTCAAGTCTGTGGAGCTGGTGGAAATTTAGAAAAGACTGAAGAAGGTAGCTGGAAATTTGTTATTCAGGAAGATGGATTATGTCGTGACCGTTTTGATGTTAAGGGAAGACAGCACCACGGAGAAGAAATAGGACATACTCAGGGTGGATTTTACACAGAAGAAAACCTTGCAATTGTTAAGGCAAAGTTTGAAAAATATAAGAATTTGACGTTTTCTACAATTGAAATTGAAAAGTAATAGATAAAAAATATGTTTATATAGGAAAAGAAAAAAGCAATGAATCACGCATATAAGATTTTGTGATTCATTGCTTTTTATTTACTTAATAGAATTTAGGAATAACTCCATAGCAGCATTGGAATTTAGTTTATTCCATATTAAAACATGATTTATACATTCATCTTCACCTTCTAGTGGTATAAATGCAAGGCTGTCAGTTAAATCACTAAGCTGGAATTTTGGAAATAATGTTATTCCTATTCCAAGTTTTATTAACAAAGATAGGCTTTCTAGGGAATTACAGTGTTTGACTATATTAGGTGAGAAACCTGATTTAATACAATTGCTTATCATTTTATCATACCCTGCAGGTACTTCAGATCTTTTAACAAATACAAATTTCTCATCTTTTAAATCTGAACGATGTACTTTAGTCAGTTTTGACATAGGATGGTCATCATTCATAATTGCGTATATAGGTTCTGAATTTATTGGCATCCACTCAAAATCTTTCAAATCCTTTAGATTAAAATCTATGCTAAATATTAAATCCAGGTTTTTAGTACTTAAATTATTATAAAGAGTTCCTAAATTGTCATCTACAATTGTTATATCAATATCAGGATATTTTTCTATAAACTTTTTAGTAAGCTTGTAAACTATATATGGATTATGTCCTCTTGTAAATCCGATTTTTAAAGTTCCATTATAGCCGGAATTAGCTTTTCCAGCAGCATCAACTGCATCATTAATTTCATTTACAACTATTTTTGCTTTTTCGAAAAATACTTTTCCAGCAGGTGTAAGCATAACTTTTCTATTACTTCTTACAAACAACTGAACATTAAGCGATTCTTCTAAGGACTTAATCTGTTGGCTTATGGCAGTTTGTGAAATATAAAACTTTTCTGCAGCCTTAGTGAAGTTTAAAAGCTCTGCAGCACATATGAAATATTCTAATTGTTTGATATCCATTATACTAACTCTCTTTCAATATTTAAATAGTTTATCAAGAAGAACAATCCATAAGTTTTACTTATGATACTATTCGAATTTGATGTTTTTAATTGGTGAAAATATTAATTATAATAATAGCATATTGATAAATAATTATCAAACAATGAGAGATGAGGGATAAATTATGAATAAATATAAAAATATATTCAAGCCTATAACAATTAAAGGTGTGGAATTCAAAAATAGAATAGAAGTTGCTCCAATGGTACCTTGTATGGCAACACCAGAAGGATGGGTTACAAAAGAATTAATAGATTTCTATAAACCATTTGCAAAAGGTGGAGCAGGAATCGTTACAATAGGAGACTCTGCAGTAAACTGGGATTATGCAATGGACCATGAAGCTCAGATTAATTTAGGTGATGATAATGTTAAATTAGGACTTGATCATATAGCAGATGAAATACACAAATATGGATCAGTTCTTTCAATAGAATTAAACCATGGCGGAAGATTCTCAAATTCAATGAATTTAGCATCAAAAGGATTAAAACCTGTAAGCTCGACTCCAAAGCCAGCTGAAATTGATGAATATTTCTCGAAACTTCAAGGAAAAACTCCAGCAGAAGTTGAAGAAATGAGTATTCCATTAATAAATAAAACTATTCAGGATTATGCAGATGCTGTTGGAAGATGTAAAGACAGCGGATTCAAAATGGTTATGATTCATGGCGCTCATGGAATGCTGCCATCTCAGTTTTTATCATCTTATGTAAATAAGAGAACAGATAGATACGGCGGAAGTCTTGAAAACAGAGCACGTTTCTGTGTTGAAATGCTTGATGCAATAAGAAGAAGAGTTGGAGAAAACTTTATCCTTGAATACAGAATTAGTGCAGATGAATTAGTTGAAGGTGGAATGAAGGTTGAAGAAGTAATTGAGTTTGTTAAAATGATCAAAGACAAGATAGATATACTTCATGTATCAGCTGGAATGCTTCCAAATCCATTCACAATCCAATACATGATTCAGCCAATATATGTACCATATATGCTAAATATCCACTTTGCTGAAGAAATTAAAAAGGCAGTTGGAGATGACTTATATGTAACAGCTGTAGGTTCTGTAATGACACTTGATAATGCAGAAGAAATTCTTTCAAGAGGGTTAGTTGATTTTGTAGCTATGGCAAGACCATTTGTTGCAGATCCAGAATTTATGAAAAAGACTGTTCAAGGAAAAATAGAGGATATAAGACCATGTATAAGATGTAATACATGCTGTGGACGTTCAGCATTCTTCAAGAAAACAAGATGTTCAGTAAATCCTATAAATGGACGTGAAAGCGATTATCCAAAGGGAAAAGTAGATAAAGCTGATGAAAAGAAGAAAGTAGTTATAGTGGGTGGTGGCCCAGCTGGTATGCAGGCGGCACTTACAGCGGTTGAAAGAGGACATGAAGTTAAGTTATTCGAAAAGACTGACAAATTAGGTGGAACATTACATGTTGCAACTGAATTAGATTTCAAACAGGATTTAAGAAACTATATGAACTATATGATAAGACAGACAGAAAAATGTGGAGCAGAAATAATATTTAATACTGAGGTTAATGCAGATTTAATAAAGGCTGAAAATCCAGATGAATTAATTATAGCTGTAGGTTCAGTACCATTCACACCCAATGTGTCTGGAGTAGATAAGAAACATGTATATTTATCAGGTGATGTTGATGGTGGAAATGTTCAAGTTGGAAACAAAGTAATAGTTATTGGAGGAGGACTTACTGGAGCTGAAACTGCCTATGCTTTAGCTAAAGAAGGTAAAGACGTGACTATAGTTGAAATGCAGGGTCCAGAAGCATTATTAAATGGTGCATCATTAATAACTAAATTTTCGCTTCAATCAAAGCTTGCCGAGACTAAAGTTAAGATAATAACTAACACTAAGCTTGAAGAAATCACAGATGAAGGAATAAGAGTTATAAACACAAGATTACAATGGCAGAACATAGAAGCAGATTCGGTTGTACTTGCATTAGGTGTTAGACCGCTTAAAGATAAAGTAAATGAATTAAGAGATTTATTACCACAGATGCAGGTTCACATAATCGGGGACTGTCAAAAGATTGGTAATGTTTATAGTGCATCACACGCAGGATTTGATGCTGCAGCTGAAATCTAAGAATTAAATATTAAGAATTAAATATAATGAAATATTAGCTTAAATAATAAAACACGAGCTTAAACAATAAAATATATGCTTAAATAATGAAAGTATAAGTATTTTTAGTAATAAGGATGCTTATGCTTTTTAAAGCAGATGAGATAATAATAGAAATTATGGAGAGAAAAATGACAGAAAAAATTAAAAATGCAATGCCCCTTGCAATATCAATAGGATTACTGCCTCCACTATGGGCAGTTGTTAGTTCATGGGTAGGAATAGAATTTGGATGGGTTGCACTTGCTTGTGGAGGAATATATGTTGCAGCAGGTGATGATGTTAAAAATGGACCAGGAATATCATTAGGGTTTTTACTGGGATGTATCTGGGGATATATAGCTAATAAATGCATGCAGATTACAGGAATTAATCAGAATCTCTTAGTGTTCCTTGTTTTATGCATAATGGGTTTTGTATGCGTAATTTTAGCAATAACAGTTTTTGAAAAAGCTGTATATTTACCTGCATGGCTTGGAAGCTGGGCAGTAGCACTTGGAATATTTGGACAGACTCCACAGGCTGATATGCTTGAAAACTTCATCAAGCTCCTCATTGCAATGCTGGCAGGTGTATGGTATATAGGAGCGTTTAACAATTATTTTCAAAAATTTTTAAGAAACAGAGGTAATAAAAATGACTAAGGTAGAATTAACACGAGAAGAAAAAGAATTATCATATGTAAAGTATTTTTATGAAGATTTAGCAGCAGTTCCAGAAGAAAAAACTGCTATTGGAAACGGTGAAGCTTGTGATCCTAAGAAAGCCTTGAATATAAAGGATAGAAATGTATTTTTAAAAGGTGAGGATACTGGAATACAGGCTGGATTCACTGTGATGGAAGATGGCGTTGGCTATGTTGCAAATACAACATTTATGAAGGATGTTACAGTTGAAATGATGCAGTGGTGGTTTGCATGGCACAGTGTAAACAGTGATTTAAGATATAAGATGTGGGATAATGAAGATCACTATTATGCAAGAGCAGACAAACCAGAATATGTATTGGATAAAAATGTACCATTATCAGAAAAAACATGGGGAGTAAACCATACTATAAAGGAAGATATAGGACTTGGTGCAGAATATCTAGTATTATCATTCAGATGTCCGAGTGACTTTGGATATGATATGGACATTTTAGGAAGCGAGAAATGTGAAGGAATGGTATGTGCTATTGGAATAGGAAACGTACCAGCATTTATGACTCACAAATTTTATAATGTTGAAGGCGGAATGATGTTTGAGTCAAGATTCTGGATAGGCTACAAATTTGAAAATGGAGAATTTATAAAGATTATTCCAGAAGGCAAATCTGTACCTGAAATAGTTCCAAGATCATTGTTTAAGCATAACATAAAAGAATTCACAAATTTAGCATCAATTTTACCAAGGGTTTATGCAGAAGAAAAAAATAATTGGTAATTATATTCACTTCTTATCATGTGGTTAGTGTTCATTACTAAATTATTAAATTAGGTTTAGCCAAATAAAAAATTCATGTCATAGATGGCATGAATTTTTTATATTATTTGATATCATTTATGACTTTAGACATAGCAAAAGCTAAACTATCACCTCGAGCATTATTCCCAATAAATACAAATTTCTTTTGATTAGTCGTTATTTTTATCAATTCTTCATTTTTATTAGATGTTACCAAAAATTCTGTTAATTCTTTTAATGGTATTGTATATAAATCCCTTGTTTCTTCAGCATATCCAATTGCGGCATGGCCTTTATATTCTAAATACAAGGTATCATTAGTCAATATTAACCAGACTTTATTAGCTATATCTCCGCCGGCTGCAGTTAAAAGGTTACCTACAAAATTGATTAAAACATCTTTTTTACTTATTGATTTACTAGCATTAATTTTCATTAAAATATCATCATCATTTAAATTTACAGAAAACATACAATACCTCCTAAATTTATAATAATAATTATTACATATATTATACAGCAAAATATATTCTATGTGGACTAAAAGTATTCATATAGATAAATATAAAATATGGTTAAAGAAATATTAAAATTATACTTAAAATAACTAATGAAATTCTTCAGGTTTTCATTTGAGCCAAATCTAAAGGGGACTGTTTTAATCTAATAAAAATTAAATATGCTATAATAATAAAAAGATAAAAGACGTTTATAGATTTATTTTAAATAAAGTAGAAGAACATAAGATGGGGGAACAATAATGATGAACAAAGAAATAATATTAAACAAAAAAAATGAGAAAAATGTTAAAGCCAAAATAAAATATCTTGATGTCAGTTATATAGATAAAATTATTGAACTTGAAAAAAATATATATGAAATGCTCGAAAACAAGGAATTTTATTCTTGCTCTTCAAAAGAGGAGTATAGCAATATAATATTAAAATATGGGAAGATAATCGGGTGTGTTTTGGAAGAAACAGATGAACTAGTATGTATAGGAGTTTATGCTTCATATGGATATAATGAACATAATTATGGATATGATTTTAATATTGAAGGAGAAGAACTTTTAAAGGTAAGTCAGATAGAATCAACTATTGTAAGTCCTAAATACAGGGGCAATGGCCTTCAGAATATCATATGTAATGCAATAGAGGAGCTTGCAAAGGAAAATGGAGATAAAATGATTGCGGCTACAGTGGCACCAGAAAATATATATAGCCTTAATACATTTATAAAAAGAGAGTATAAAATCATGGCGGATAAGTTAAAGTATGGTGGACTAAGAAGATATGTTGTTATGAAAGAAATATAAATATAAGTAGAGTTTATAAGGTATAAAAGGAGTTTACTATGAAGTTAAAAGTTTTAGTAGATAATAACACATACATCGATGAATATTATTGCGGTGAACCAGCAGTATCATATTATATTGAGGATGAAGATATTAAACTGTTATTGGATGTGGGGTATTCAGATTTATTTTTGAAAAATATGCATGAATTTGGCATAGATATAAAAGAAATAAATACTATTGCTATTTCACATGGACATGATGATCATACACGAGGATTAAAATATTACTTTGAAGAAAAAAATGTAGATGATATTTCAATAATTGCTCATCCAGATGCTTTTAAAGAAAAAACATTAAATGGAGTTAAGATCTGTTCTCCAATTTTAGAAGAGAACATAAAGAAAAAGTGTAAATTAATTCTTTCAAAAGAACCTTTAAAGATTAGTGAAAATTTGATATTCTTAGGAGAAATTATAAATAGTAATGTATTTGAAGAAAGAAAAGTGATAGGTAAACAAACAGTAGATAATGAATTAGTTGATGATTATGTTCTAGACGATACTGCAATTGCATATAAAAGTGAGAATGGCATTTATATTATAACAGGGTGCTCACACAGCGGTATATGTAATATAATAGAATATGCTAAAAAAGTATGTAATGATGATAGAGTTTTAGGAGTTATAGGTGGATTTCATCTGTTTGATGTTAATGAGCAGGTAAGAAAAACAATAAAGTATATAGACGAAAATAATATAAAAGAACTATATCCTTGCCATTGTACATCTTTTGCTGTGAGAGCTGAAATGTATAAAACACTTCCAATAAGAGAAGTAGGGGTTGGATTAGAATTAGAGTGGTAATAATAGATGAGGTGTGTATATAATGTGTATTTATGAGATTAAAAATAAGAAGTCAATAGAGAAATTAGCTGAAGGATGGGATGAAACTTTAATTTGGTCATATCTCCAAGGCTATATGGGAACTGCATATACTAATAATATTAAGACAATGGAATCTGTACAAATTGTAGTAGGAGATTTTTGCTTTTTTTTAGGTGAACCTAAAGAGGAAATTGTAAATCATAAGCCAGAATTTTTTAAGTCAGATTTTATTATTATGGTCGCTAAAGATGAAGGATGGTCTGAGCTTATTGAAAAAGTTTATTCTGAAAGAGCAGTAAAAAGGGAACGCTATGCTATTAAAAAAGAAACAGATTCATTTGATAAAGAAAAACTTAAAATCATAGCAGAGACACTTGAAAAGTCTTATGAAGTTAAAATGATAGATGAAAAAATTTATAATCAGATTATGAATAATAAATGGTCAATGGATTTATGTTCTCAGTTTAAGGATTATAAAGATTATAAGTTACGTGGAATTGGAACTGCAGTCTTAAAAGATGGAGAAATTGTCTCTGGGGCATCTTCATATACTGTATATAATGGAGGGATTGAAATCGAAATTGATACAAGAAGAGATGAGAGACGTAAAGGTCTTGCATCTGTATGTGCTGCAAAGCTTATATTAGAATGTCTTGATAGAAATTTATATCCAAGCTGGGATGCACAAAATAAATGGTCATTGGCTCTAGCAGAAAAACTTGGATACCATTTTTTTAAAGCATACCCTGTTTATGAGGTTAATAATTATTAGAAACAATGTCAGCAATGGCATTGTTTTTTTGAACATAGAAATAAATCTACTAAGAAAATATTGATAATGATTATCAATTTTGATATAATAAATTTATCAAAAAATTCACAGTGCAAGGTATATTGTGAGAATTATGATAAAAAACCCATATAGTTAATGAAAAAATATAGCAAAGTATGCTATAAAATTAGGAGGAATTACAAATGAAAGATTATTTAGAAATTGTAGACGTTGTTGCAAGACAAATTTTAGACTCGAGATGTTTTCCTACTGTTGAAGTAGAAATATATTTAGAAGATGGAACTATGGGAAGAGCAGCAGTACCATCAGGCGCATCAACAGGAATTTTTGAAGCTGTTGAATTAAGAGATGGAGATAAAGATTACTACCAAGGAAAAAGCGTATTAAATGCAGTTAAGAATGTTAATGAAACTATTGCTGAAGAATTAATTGGATGCAATGTATTTGATCAGACTGCAATAGATAAGATGCTTATAGAATTAGATGGAACAAATAACAAAGGAAAATTAGGCGCAAATGCAATTCTTGGAGTATCTCTTGCTGTTGCAAATGCTGCGGCTAATGCATTAAATATGCCTTTATACAGATATATTGGAGGTGTTAATGCAAAAGTATTACCAGTTCCTATGATGAACATATTAAATGGTGGTTCACATGCTGACAATTCAGTAGATTTACAAGAATTTATGATAATGCCAGCAGGAGCTGACTCATTTAGTAATGCATTAAGAATGTGTGCAGAAGTTTATCATACATTAAAGAAATTATTAAATGACAAGGGATATGCTACAGGTATAGGTGATGAAGGTGGATTTGCACCAGATTTAAAGAGTAACAAAGAAGCTTTAGATGTAATAATTGAAGCTATCAAAAAAGCTGGGTACAAGCCAGGTGAAGAAATATTCATTGCTATTGATGCCGCATCATCTGAATACTATAAAGATGGAAAATACGTTTTAGAACATGAAGGAAAGACATTTACATCAGCAGAAATGGTTGATTTCTTTGAAGAATGGGTTAATGAATATCCAATTATATCTATTGAAGATGGTATGGCTGAAGAGGACTGGGAAGGTTGGAAGCTTATAACTGAAAGACTTGGAAAGAAAGTTCAGCTTGTAGGTGACGATTTATTTGTTACTAATACTGAAAGATTAGAAACTGGTATTGAAAAAGGAGTTGCAAACTCAATTCTTATCAAGTTGAATCAAATTGGTACATTAACTGAAACTTTAAATGCTATAGAAATGGCTAATAGAGCTGGTTATACAGCTGTAGTTTCTCATAGGTCTGGTGAAACAGAAGATACTACAATTGCTGATTTAGTAGTAGCTGTAAATGCTGGGCAAATCAAAACAGGAGCTCCTGCAAGATCTGAAAGAGTTGCTAAGTACAATCAATTACTAAGAATTGAACAAGAACTTGAAACTGTTGCAGAATACAGAGGAAAAAAAGCGTTCTTCAACATAAAATAATTAATAAAAACTAGAAAAACATATTTCTACTAATTCAAAGGTTACACTTAATTATCAAAATTGGGTGTAGCTTTTTTTATAGAATTCATATTGTGGGATAAGGATAACTTAATACAATTTTAGATAATAATCTTATTAGATATATTGACAAAATATGAATAATATTATATCATTTAAATGAGAATGATTTTCAGTATGCCACGTACAACATATTATATAAAGAAAAAACTTCCTTGAAGCGCACACAACAAAGAAGTTAAAATTTATTATATGTATAAGAGAAAATCTCTACTTATTTAAATAATCACAACTATATTT
This sequence comes from Clostridium butyricum, assembly GCF_006742065.1. Classification (NCBI taxonomy): domain Bacteria; kingdom Bacillati; phylum Bacillota; class Clostridia; order Eubacteriales; family Clostridiaceae; genus Clostridium; species Clostridium butyricum. The sequence goes on from NZ_AP019717.1 coordinate 476,815, forward strand.
AAATAAAATCTAACAATATTATTTTGTGGATATATTGTTAGGAAAAGAAATCTTATTGTATAGTTTCGCACACATTTCTATACAATAAGATTTTAATTTTATTATTAACAATTGTCAAGTTAATATAATCCAATTTCATAGAGTAATTGATATTTTATGAGTGTTAGCTTATTTTTAAAGATTAGGCTGGCTTTATATTTTACTTTAAACATATAGAAGGAAGTAAAGTAAATTCATAGATTGTTATGGTAAAGAATATAAAAGTATATAATATTTACTTGACAAATTATCAACAGTGATATAAAATATCAACTGATAATAAAAATCAAAAAAGTTTAGAATTGTTATAAAGTTTTTTGAAATGAGAATTATTAATAATTATTTTTATATAAGTTATCTAATATTGATTGTTATATAACTATAGTTTGACCCCTATATTGTATTTAAAATATTAAAGATAACTAAATAATTAGAATACTAATCATAATATTATTTGAGTAGTTGCATTTAATAAAATGTTAGTAAAATCATTTCATAAAACATATAATTTTATTTACCAATGAAGAAATATGAATTTTGCTTTCAGCTATTAGGTATGTAGAGGTAAAATAATGAGAGATTAAGAAGGGATGGCGGTTGATTTTATAAAAGAATGAGACTAGCCTAAAGATTATTATTATAGTGGTAAAGCAGATTATCTAGATAATAACAGGAATAAGTGGTAATGAGAATATTCCATGAGAGTGTTTAGATAATATAACAAAGGGAGGAATTTAATCATTTCCTCCCTTTGTTATATTAAATTTTAATTTATACACCAACCATAACTGAAGTTGCTTTGATTATAGCGTAAACTGTTTTACCCGTAGATAATTCAAGTTCTTTAACAGCATCTATAGAAACTGTTGAAGATATTTTATAATCTCCACAAGCTATTTTTACAATGGCATTAACTGCACCTTCGTTAATGCTTTCGATAGTTCCTTCTAATTGATTTCTTGCACTTAATCCAGCAAGCTTTTCGCATGCAACCATGACTTCAGTAGCTTTAACGATAGCATAAGCTTCTTTTCCAATTTCAAGTTCTAATTCTTTAACAGCATCCATAGAAATTGTAGCTGAAATATCTGCACTTCCTAAAGTGATAGTTACTATTGAATTTACGCTTCCTTCCTTTATAGATTTAATAGTTCCTTTAAATTGGTTTCTTGCGCTAATTTTCATATTAATCTCCTCCATAAGTTAAATAAAAAATTTATAATATATAATAAATAGCTATAAAATATAGCTTAATATTAACTATTTAAAAAACAAATAAGCTTTCTTTTGGAAAGTTTAGATGTATTTTTTCATGTATCTTAAAATATAAGTTATTTTTAGGCATGAAAAACGTGATTTGAGCTGAATTTTCTTTATTAACTTGTCTTGCATAAATTGTTAAATCAAATGGATTTTCAATTATATTTTCTATAAGAAATAAATCAGTATTTAACTCTTTCATTGAATTATCCGATACTGGATTTATATAATGAGCTCTAATTCCAACATAAGCAATATCTTTTTCGCACGATTGAACATTAAGTTCCATATGTCAGTCTTCTGCATAAATTTTATGAGAACTGATTCGTGTTGCTTTTGAAATATTTTTACAACCTGTTATTGTTGCTTCTGTAAGATTTCCTGGTGTGTCAAATAGCTGATTTCTTGATCTGACTGGAAAATTCAATCCGTTTTCAAATACAAGTATATTGTCACATATTCTATAAGCTTCTTCTATATCATGTGTTACAAAAAGTACATAGCCATCATATGAGTTTAAAATTGATTTTAACTCCTTTTGCATGTTCAATCTTAAGTGATGATCAAGTGCTGAAAAAGGCTCGTCTAAAAGAAGAATGCGTGGATTTGTTATTAATGCTCTTGCTAAAGCAACACGTTGTTGTTGCCCACCAGATAGCTGCCAAGGATATTTTTTTTCAAGATTATTCAACTTAAAACGTTCTATGTATTCTGAACATAAAGTATTAATGTCATTTTTTCTCTTATTATTCTTTATTCCAAGTTTTATATTATCAATAATGTTCATATGAGGCATAAGAGCATAATTTTGAAAAACATAACCAACATTTCTATTTTGAGGTTTAAGAAATATATTATTTTCAGAATCATAAAGAGTGCACTCATTGGTTTTTATAAGACCACTATGTGGTTTTTCAAGTCCTGCTATGCTTTTCAAAGTCATACTTTTTCCAGAGCCTGATGGACCAAGTATTCCAAGCATGCCTTTTCCCACAGTGAAATCAACTGAAATATTAAAATTAGGAAGTTTTTTTTCAAATTGGACTTTTAACATGTTATTTTCTCCTTCCTAAAATTTTATCTTGAATTGATGACCAATAGTTCATGATTAAAATCATTGATAGTGAAAATATTATTATGATAATTACCCATAACATTGCTTGGCTCATATTGCCTCCTTCAACAGCAAAGAAGATGGCAAGTGGCATTGTTTGTGTTTTCCCAGGAATATTTCCAGCAAGCATCAATGTAGCACCAAATTCACCCATAGCACGTGCAAAAGTAAGTACAACACCGCCAATTATGCCAGGATAGGCAAGTGGAACGGCAATTTTATAAAAAATACTAAACTCATTTAACCCTAATGTTCTAGCTGCATTTAGTATATTAGAGTCAACTTGCTCAAATGAAGAACGTGTTGACCTGTACATCATTGGAAATGCAACTACAATTGCAGAAATCACAGTTGCAGGCCATGAAAAAATCAAAGTTACATCAAAGAAGTTTCTGAGAAAGAGGCCAACAGGACCGTTTTTTCCACAAAGAATTAGTAGGAAAAAGCCAACTACTGTTGGTGGAAGTATTAATGGAAGTGTAATTATTCCATCAATAAATCCTTTAAATTTATTATTAGTTTTTGCAATTATATAAGCAATTGGAACTCCAATAATAAATGTAATAAATGTGCTTAATAAAGATGTTTTTATAGAAATCCAAAATGGAGAAAAATCTGTAATCATATAATGTCTCCTCCCTATAATTAAAATTTTATTAAGCTATTGAATAACCATATTTTTCAAAGACTGACTTTGCACTATCCGTATATAAAAAATCTACAAATGATTTAGCATCATCTAAGTGTGATGTTGATTTAACAACACCTACAGGATATGTTATTGGGGAATGTAAATCTTCAGGAATAGTTTCAATTATTTTTGCAGAGTTATTTGATTTTGCATCACTTAAATATACAAAGCCTACATCAGCATTTCCAGAAGTAGACCAGGCAAGAACTTCCTTAACATCTTTTGCAAATACTAATTTTGAAGAAACGCTATCATATATGTTTGAGTTTTTTAGAACTTCATCTGCATATTTTCCAGCAGGAACACTTGAAGGTTCTCCAACTGCTATTTTATTTACTGAATCATTTGTAAGATCATTAAGTGATGTTATTGAAGTATCAGAAGGACCAACAAGAACAAGTCTGTTTTTAACTAAATCCTTACATGTATCATCCACCATTAATGAACCATCTTTTAAAGCATTCATTTGTGTTTGTCCGGCAGAAATAAAAACATCTGCTGGTGCACCTTGTTCAATTTGCTGTTGCAAGGAACCTGATGAACCAAAATTGAAAGTCAATTTAATGTTTGGATATTTTTCGCTGAACAATGTTTCTATATCGGCCATAGATTCTTTTAAACTTGCAGCTGCTGAAATTGTAAGATCCACTTGTTCCTTTGTTTCTGTCGTTTTTGTAGATACATTGTTTTCAGCAGTTTTTTCAGTGTTACCACACCCCATAAGTAGTAAACAAGAAATCATTGATAAAAGGATTGATAATTTTTTTTTCATGGATATTTCCCCCTTATTAAGTAATATAATTTTAATATTATAAAAAATAATATCATGAAAATGTTAAATAACGTCGATAATGGTAAAATAATTATTAAAATAAATAAAATACCAAATATTACTTAATAAAATAAAGTAATATTAAAATAGTGCTAGAAATTATAGACGCTATATTAAAAAAATTAACTTGCTCATAATTATTTTTACAAAAAATAAATAATTAAATAATAATTTCCTTTATTTTTTCTGAAAAAATTATTATGATTTAAATTATAAAATTTAAATTAATTGTGTGAGGTGGTTGTAATATGGAAAAAATATCATTTTTTTTAAAAGAGGGCGAAGAAATAAGTTCATTTCAAAATAGCAAAAAGATAGCTATTTATGAAAAGCAGAACAAGTGGATTAAAAACCAGGAAATAAAAATAAATGTAGGTCAATTTAATACAATGCAGTCATTAAGAAAATATTTTGTTGATATAGTTAATAAATTAGATGACTGTAAGATTGTAGTAGTGGATAAGGCACAAGGAATACCATATGGAGTATTTTATGAAGCTGACTATAGTATATGGGAACTTTCAGGTGAGCCAGAAGAATTTCTAGATATGATTGTTGAAGGTGAAAAAAAACATGATGTAGAAACAAAGAATAGTGAAAATGAATCTGTCGCTAAAAAAATTGAAGAGGGATATTTTCTTATAGATTTAAATGAACTTCAGTTCACGAAGCCAGAATTAACATCAAAAAAAGCGATAATTCCTTTTCTAGAAAAAGAAGCATTTGATGTTCTAGAAGTAATATGTTGTCATATACCACCATGGCTTATAGAGAAGGAAAAGAAAAACGAAATAACTATGGATGTATCAAAGCTAAAAAAGAATGAGTATAAGTTGCTAATATCAATGGGAAAGGAGGAACAGTGAAATAATGGATTATTACTTAAAGGAATATGGATTGCTTAAAAGTGTTACTATAGCAGAAAAATATGCATCTGGTGAAATTGAATCTTTTAAGGTGGAAGAATTAAACAATATATATATAAATGGTGTAGAATATGTTCCAAGATATAGCATAAATGATGATAGAAAAAAAGAATTTCCATCTATAAGATTATATAAAAGCGGAAAACTTAAAACTCTTGATTTAGAAAATATAACTACAATAAAAACAGCAGAACATATTTTTTCTGCAGAAAAGCTTGTTTTTTATGAAACTGGAGAGATAAAAAGAATATTTCCTTTAAACGGGAAGATATCAGGATATTGGTCTGAAGATGATGAATATAATCTTGCAGAAGCATATGACTTTAACTTTAAATTTGCATTTTTTAAATCTAAAGTAATATCAATACAACTATTTAAAAATGGAAAAGTGAAAAGTATAACATTATGGCCTAAAGACAAGGTAAGTATAAAGTACAATAGTGAAAAAATAAATGTAAGAATAGGTATTTCATTATATGATGATGGTAACCTTAAAACTTGTGAACTTGCATGTCCGACAAAAATAAAAACACCAATAGGTGAAATTGAAGCTTTTGATAAAAATGCTTTTGGAATTCATGGCGAAGATAATTCATTAAAGTTTTATAATGATGGAAGCATAAAGGCTTTGACTACCTCTACAAAGATAATTAAAATAATAGATAAGAAAGGAAATACTACAATTCATTCTCCAAAGGAGGTTTTTCATTATTCAGGAAGTTTGGTAAAAGATATTATTACTGTAAGTATAGAATTTAAGGAAAATAAAGTTATTATAGATGGTACAAGCGAGTATCTACTTTACGAAAATAAATTTATTATTGAACAATTTGGAGAAAAAAAATTAACGTTAAAAGGTGATTTATGAAAACAGACAAAAAACTTTTAAGTCCTCTTGAAGTTGCGGAAATACTGTCAATATCAAAAAAAACAGTATATGAAATTATAAAAAGAAATGAATTAAAAGCATTCAAGGTTGGAAATAAGTTTAGAATAGACCAAGATGAGGTAGAAAGATATATAGGGAAAAAAGATGATAGTCAAATAGATAATGATTTGAAAGAAAAGCAATCTAGGGAAACAGTTTTAGAAGAAAAAAATATTTTAAATAAAATATATAGAAATTATATAGATAATAAGATTGTTATATGTGGCCAGGATGTTATTTTAGATATTCTTGCAAAATATATGAATAGATATAAAGATGAGGGAAAAGTATTAAGACTATATGATAATAGTTTTAATGGGTTATGTGCTCTTTATAATGATGATGTACACGTGACTGCAAGTCATATTTGGAATTGTGACCTTGATGAGTATAATGCAGATTTTGCATCAAGGGTATTAATTGGAACACCAATAACAGTTGTAACTTTGTGTCATAGGATTCAGGGGTTTTATGTATTAAAAGGAAATCCAAAAATGATAACAGGATGGGCAAGTCTTGCAAAAAGAAAAGCAAGAATTATAAATCGCGAACTTGGAAGTGGTTCAAGAATACTTCTAGATCAAAGTATAAGAAAATATAATATAGATAAAAATATGATTATTGGATATAGTGATTATGTTAATTCTGCTGGGGAAGTAGTAAATAGAATTAGAATGGGACAGGCTGATGTTGGAATAGGATTAAAATGTGATATTAATTGTCCTGAAAAAGTAGACTTTATACCTTTACATGAGGAAAGATATGATTTGATTTTTAAATCAGAGAATCTTGAAAAGCCGCAGTTTAAAAGGCTTTTGAAAATATTATCCATGAATGAATTTAAAGATGAATGTGTATCTATAAGAAATTATGATTATTCAGAAATGGGTAATATAGTTAAGAAATTTCATAAATAAAAAAAGTTAAAAAATGTATTTACATCAAATAAAAGGTGTGATATTATTATTTTAACGTAACAGAAGAGAACAAAACGGAACGAAACGGAACTATGAAGAATAAAAAAATGAATAAAAATAAGTGACAATGGCGTTAAAAATTATTATGTTTTTAACGCTATTTTTTATTTATTATTAACAATGAAGTTGATTATTTGAAAAAATAGTGGCTTTTATTTTTATCCATTTTTCATAAAAATTTTAAGATTTTATACGTTAATTGCTCATAATAATGAGAATTATATATTAATTTTTTATTTTAAGGAGGAAGATTATATGAGACAAGTTGCAATTTATGGAAAAGGTGGAATAGGAAAATCAACAACAACTCAAAACTTAACATCAGCATTGGCTGAGATGGGAAAACACATTATGATAGTTGGATGTGACCCTAAAGCAGATTCAACAAGATTAGTTCTTGGTGGACTTGCACAAAAAACAGTTCTTGATACATTAAGAGAGGCTGGAGAAGATATTGATCTTGATGATATCATGAAAACTGGTTATGGAAATATCAGATGCGTTGAATCAGGAGGACCAGAACCAGGGGTTGGATGTGCAGGAAGAGGTATTATTACTTCAATAGGTATGCTTGAAAGACTTGGTGCTTATACACCAGATTTAGATTATGTATTTTATGATGTACTTGGTGATGTTGTATGTGGTGGATTTGCAATGCCAATAAGAGAAGGTAAGGCACAGGAGATTTATATTGTTGCTTCAGGAGAAATGATGGCTTTATATGCAGCAAACAACATTTCAAAAGGTATTCAGAAATATGCAAAGACAGGTGGAGTTAGACTTGGAGGTATCATTTGTAACTCAAGAAAGGTTGACAGAGAATTAGATTTATTAAAAGCATTTGCAGAGGAACTTGGAAGTCAGTTAATACATTTTGTACCAAGAGACAATATGGTTCAGAGGGCAGAAATACACAAACAGACAGTAATAGAATTTGATCCAAAAGCAGATCAAGCTGATGAATACAGAACACTTGCAAGAAATATAGATGGAAATCAAATGTTCGTAATTCCAAAGCCTATGAAACAAGAAAGACTTGAAGAAATATTAATGGAATATGGTTTAATGGATATCTAAATTTAATTAAGAGGAGGGGAAGTTATGTATTTAGTAAGAGCTATTATAAGAACTGAAAAAGTTAATGGAGTATTATCTGAGTTAGTTGATGCTGGTTTTCCACAAGTAACAAAGATGGATGTCTTTGGTAGAGGTAAACAAAAAGGAATCCAAGTTGGTGAAGTGCATTATGATGAACTACCAAAGGAAATGCTATTAATTGTAGTAAAAGATGAAGATAAAGATGATGTTGTAAGAGTAATAATGAAAAATTCTCGTACTGGAGAAGGAACTTATGGGGATGGTAAAATATTCATCTCAAAAGTTGATACAGCATACACAATAAGTACTGGAAAAGAGGAACTATAAAAAGCTTTAGGAGGAGTAAACAATGAAAGAGATAATGGGTATTATTCGTTTGAATAAAGTAAATGTCACAAAAGAAGCTCTTACTGAAGCTGGATTTCCATCTATTACTTGTAGAAAGGTTTTAGGAAGAGGTAAGAAGTCTTTAGATCAATTAAGTAAAGAATTAATTGATGCACATTTAGGAACAGCATCTGGATTTTCTGAAGCTTTTTCTGAAGGGACAAGACTTATTGCTAAAAGATTCTTTAATTTAATAGTAAAAGATGAAGAAGTTGAAGAAGCAGTAAAGATAATAATAGAAGCAAATAAGACAGGTACTCCAGGAGATGGGAAAATTTTTATAATTCCTATTGAAGATGTTTATAGAGTACGTGACGGTCAAAATGGAGAAGAGGTTGTTTAATAAAGTGAGGTGAGGTAAATGAGCAAGATAGATAGCGTTTTAGACAAATATAGCGCAAAAGTTTATAAAAATAGAAAAAAACATGTTCTTGAACTTGAACATGAAACTCAAGAAATTGATGCAAACAGAAGATCAGTGCCAGGATTAATTAACCATAGAGGATGCTGTTATGCAGGATGTAAAGGAGTTGTTCTTGGTCCTACAAAAGATGCATTAATAATTACACATGGACCTATAGGTTGTGGATTTTATTCATGGGGAACAAGAAGAAATAAAGCGATTGCTGAAGAAGGTTCAAATCAAAATTATGTACAATATTGTTTTTCAACGGACTTACAAGAAAGTGATATAGTGTTCGGTGGAGAAAAGAAATTAGATGCAGCAATAGAAGAAGCTGTAAAAATATTTAATCCCAAAACTATATGGATATGTTCAACTTGTCCAGTTGGACTAATAGGAGATGATCTTCCTGCTGTTGCAAAAAGAAATTCTGAGAAGTTTGGTATAACAGTTATGGCATTTCCTTGTGAAGGATATAAAGGTGTATCTCAATCAGCAGGGCACCATATAGCAAATAATATTATAATCCGTGATTTGATTGGTACTGTGGATTACAAACCAATTAAGCATTCCGTAAACATACTTGGCGAGTATAATATAGGCGGTGATGCTTGGGAAATCAAAAGAATCTTAACATTATGCGGCTATGAAGTAATATCAACATTCACTGGCGATGGAAGTGTTGAACATTATAGAAGAGCCCACACTGCTGATTTGAATGTTATTCAATGTCATCGTTCAATTAATTATATAGCAGAAATGATGAAAATACAATATGGTACTGCATGGATGAAAGGTGATTTCATCGGTTTAGATAACACTATCGAAACCTTAAGAGAAATGGCTAAATTTTTCGGTGATCCTGTGTTAACTGAACAGACAGAAAAAGTAATTTCATCAGAGCTTTCTAATATAAGTGATGATATGAATTTTTACAAAGAAAAATTAGAAGGAAAAGTTGCTGCTATATGTGTTGGTGGTTCAAGAACACATCATTATCAACTTCTTCTTAAGGATTTTGGTGTAAAAACAGTTCTTGCAGGATATGAATTTGCCCATAGGGATGACTATGAAGGAAGAAAAGTTATTCCAGATATCGTAGAAGATGCAGATTTAAAGAATATTGATGTATTACATGTTGATAAAGAACCAGAAAAATTTAAGATATATAGAACCGAGGAAGAAATAGAAGAACTTAAAAAAGAGATAGCAGAATTAGAAGATTATGAAGGTATGGAAGCAGATATGGATAAAGGATCAGTAATAATTGATGACTTTAATCATTATGAAACTGAAGAGTTTTTAAAAATGTTAAAACCTGATATTTTCTTCTCAGGTATTAAGGATAAATTTGTATTCCAAAAGCAAGGAATATTATCAAGACAGCTTCATTCATATGACTATGCAGGACCTTATGCTGGTTTTAAGGGTGCAGTTAACTTTGGAAAAGATGTAACAATGGGATTATCTACTCCAGTATGGAATTATACTGTTGCACCTTGGAAAACACAATCAGTTTTAGAAGGGAAATTAGGAGGTGAAGAGTAATTATGATGCTAGATTTAACACCTAAAGAAATTACAGAGCGTAAAAGCTTAAAAATAAATCCAAATAAGACATGTCAGCCAGTTGGAGCAATGTATGCTGCACTAGGTGTACATAACTGTATGCCTCACAGTCATGGATCTCAAGGATGTTGCTCATATCATAGAACATTCTTGACAAGACATTTTAAAGATCCAGCAATGGCTTCAACTTCGGCATTTAGTGAAGGTGCTTGTGTATTCGGTGGCTCATCAAATTTAATAACTGCAGCTAAAAATGTCTTTGATATATATAATCCAGACATTATGGCTGTACACACTACATGTTTATCAGAAACTATAGGTGATGATATTGGTTCAATTATTGAGTCAATCGATATACCTGAAGGAAAGTATATGGTTCAGGCTCATACACCAAGTTATGTTGGTTCACATGTAACAGGATTTGCAAACATGGTTGCTGGTTTTATACGTGATCTTTCAGAAAAATCAGGAACATCAACAGGAAAGCTTTGTGTTCTTCCTGGTTTTGTAAATCCAGGTGATATGAGAGAAATGAAGAGAATAATGAATAGTATGAAAGCTCCATTTACAATGCTTCCAGATACAACAGGTGTACTTGATGCACCTATGACTGGAAAATTTAATATCTTCCCTAAAGGAGGAACTTTAGTTGAAGATATTATTGCATTAGGTGATGCTGAACTTACTCTAGGAATTGGAAAGTTTGCAAGTGAAGAACCTGCAAATGTTCTTGAAAATATACACAAAGTTCCACAGAAAATATTAACAATGCCAATTGGTATATGTTCCACAGATGATTTTATAATGGAACTTGCTAAATTCACTAAGGGAGAAGTTCCTTATGAACTTGAGGAAGAAAGAGGACAGCTTCTTGATATTATGATTGATTCTCATCCATATTATTCAGGAAAAAAGGTGGCAATAAATGGAGATCCTGATTTTGTAATAGCAATGGCTAAATTTGCATTAGAACTTGGTATGGTTCCTAAATACGTAATAACAGGAACTCCTGGGAAAGCATTTGAAGCAACTATTAATAAACTTTTTGAAGAACATAATGTTGAAGGATGTATATGTAAAGCTGAAAGTGATTTATTTGAATTACATCAATTAATTAAAAATGAAAAAGTAGATTTATTAATTGGAGGAACTCATTCAAAATATATAGCAAGAGCTGAAGATATACCATTTGTAAGAGCAGGTTTTCCAATAATAGATAGATATGTACATTCATATATGCCTTTAGTAGGATACAGAGGTGGCATGAGACTAATTGAATTAATACTTAATGCATTGATGGACAGAATGGACAGAGATGCTAAAGACGAAGATTTTGAATTAGTTTTATAAAAAGATAAAAATTTAAGATATTGAGCAGTGTTGTTATTTAATTTTAATATATAACCTGCTCAATATTCTTATAATCAAAGAAGATTTAGAGCATTTATTCAGGCAGGAGGATATATGGACTTTAAAATATGAAATGAATTTCCTGTCATTTTAAATTTTAGAATCCATAATTCAGGAGGTGTGTAGAGATATGGAACAAATAAAAGAATATGATGATTTATTAAAAGAAAGAGAAGAATTTATATGTAAAAAGGGAAAGGAAAATGGAAATTTTAAGTGTGACAGTGAAAGTGTATCTGGAGCAGTAAGCCAGAGGGCTTGCGTTTACTGTGGATCAAGAGTTGTTTTGAATCCTATTACAGATGCATATCATATTGTTCATGGACCAATTGGATGTGCCAGCTACACTTGGGATATAAGAGGAAGTCTATCAAGTGGGGATGAAATATATAGAAACAGTTTTTCAACTGACTTAAGGGAGCAGGATGTTATCTTTGGTGGAGAAAAGAAACTTGAAAGAGCTCTTGAAGGTGTTATTAAAGAACACAATCCAAAAGCTATATTTGTATATTCAACATGTATTGTAGGAGTAATTGGAGACGATATTAAGGCTGTATGTAAGAGTGCAGAACAGAAATATAATTTACCAGTAATACCAGTAATGGCACCAGGATTTTCAGGAAATAAATCTAAAGGATACAGAATTGCATGTAATGCTCTTATGAATTTATTTTCAAGGGAAAAGCATCCAAAATCAAAGGGGATAAATATTCTTGGGGATTTTAATCTTGCTGGTGAAATGTGGATAATTGAAAATTATTTAAGGGAAATTGGCGTTGATGTTGTTGCTAAAATAACAGGTGATGCAGATGTAGATTCTTTAAAAAAGGCTTCAAGTGCAAGTTTTAATGTTGTTCAATGTGCTGGTTCAATGAATTATCTTGCAAAAATGATGGAACAAGATTTTTCTATACCATCCATAAAAATCAGTTTTGTAGGTCTTGAAGACACAAAAAGTTCATTGATGAGAATAGCTGCACTTACAGGAGATAGTAGCATAATTGAAAAAGCAAAAGAGCTAATTGAACGAGAAGAAGCACAAGTAATGCCTATAATTGAAAAATATAAGAAAAATCTAAGAGGAAAAAAAGCAGCCATATTTGTTGGAGGAGGCTTTAAGGCAATATCATTAATAAGGCAGTTCAATGAACTTGGAATTGAAACTGTAATGGTTGGTACACAGACTGGAAAACCAGAAGACTATGAAGTAATAAACGGACTTGTTAAAGAAGGAACAGTAATACTTGATGATGCAAGTGCATATGAACTTGAAAAATTCATGATAGAAAAAGGTGCAGATATACTTGTTGGAGGTGTAAAAGAACGTCCTCTTGCTTATAAACTTGGAGTTGCATTTTGTGATCATAATCATGAAAGAAAACATGCACTTGGAGGATTTCAGGGAGCAGTAAATTTTGCAGAAGAAGTTAATTTGTCAATAAACAGTCCAGTTTGGAAGTATGTATAAAGGAGGATGATAGTATGAGTAAACAAGATTATGTAGATTTAAATGTAAATCCATGCAAAATGTGCATGCCAATGGGTGTTGCAAATGCAACTTATGGGATTAAGGGATGTATGACTATACTTCACGGTTCACAGGGATGCAGTACATATATAAGAAGACATATGGCAACCCATTATAATGAACCAATTGATATTGCATCCTCTTCTCTTACAGAGCAGGGAACAGTTTATGGTGGAGAAAAAAATTTATTAAAAGGTCTTGAAAATCTAATAAAATTATATAATCCAGAAGTTATAACAATAGCTACTACATGTCTTGCTGAAACAATTGGTGAAGATGTTGGAAGAATTGCAAAGACATTTATGGAAGAACATCCAGATGAAAAAGTAAAATTGATACCAGTTGCAGCGCCAGGATATGGAGGTACACAATATGGAGGATATTTTAATGCATTAATTGCTATAGTAAGTAATATTGAAATGAAAAAAGAAAAAAATAGCAAAGTAAATGTTGTTACAGGACCAATGAGCCCAAGAGATGCGAGAAAGTTAAAGGAAATACTTAATGATTTTAATATAGACTATATTTTACTACCAGATATTTCAGAAAATTTAGACGATATTCATAAAAAAATATATAACAGGCTTCCAGAACATGGGACAAGTATTGATGAAATAAGTATGATGGCAGGAGCAAAGGCAACTATAGAACTTAGCACATTTGTTAGTGAAAAGAGTTCAGTAGGACTTTATTTAGAAGAAAATTATGGCGTAAAAAACATAAGAATAAATATGCCTGTTGGATTACGAGACACGGATAAATTTTTGGAAGTTTTATCACAAATATCAGGAAATGAAATTCCTGAAAAATATGTGAAAGAAAGAGGAAGATATTTAGATGCTATGATTGATTCTCATAAATACAATGCTGAAGGAAGGGCTGCAATTTTTGGAGAACCTGATTTTGTGTATTCAACAGCACGCATGATGCTTGAAAATGGAGTAATGCCTGTGCTTATTGCAACAGGAGATGTATGTCCAGAACTTAAAGATAAACTTTTTGATGAAGTGAAAGAATTATCTGAAGCATTATTTGTAGATAATTTTGACATAATAGACGATGCTGATTTCACAGACATAGAAAGTTATGCAGTAAGACTTGATGCAAATATCCTTATTGGAAGTTCTGATGGACGAAGAATTGAAGAAAATAAGAATATACCATTAATAAGATTAGCATTTCCAATTCATGACAGGGTTGGAGGTCAGAGAATTTTATCAATAGGTTATGATGGTTCACTAAATGTAAGTGATAGCGTTACAAACATGATACTTGAAAGGAAGCATGATGTATTTAGAAAGAAAACATATGATATGTTTTATAAAGGAGATGTGAAAAATATGAAAAATAAAGATATATCTGTAGAAAATTTAAAAAGTAATATTATATCAATTGAAGAAAAAACAAAGACACATCCATGTTTTAGCTGTGACTCTGCTCATAAATATGCAAGAATGCATCTTCCAATAGCACCAAAATGCAATGTAAGTTGTAATTATTGTCATAGAAAATATGATTGTGTAAATGAAAGCAGACCTGGAGTTACAACAGAAGTATTAAGTCCAGAACAAGCCTTTGAAAAATATAAGTACGTGAAATCAAAAATGCCAAATTTAAAGGTAATAGGAATAGCAGGACCTGGTGATGCTCTTGCAAATTTTGATAATGTAAAAGAAACGTTAAAGCTTATACGAAATGATGATCCAGAAATTACATTTTGTCTTTCAACAAATGGACTTATGCTTCCATTTTATGCACAAGAATTAATAGACCTTGGTGTATCACATGTCACAATTACCATAAATGCGGTTAATCCAGAAATATCATCAAAAGTATATAAGTATGTAGACTATCTTGGAGTTATATATAGAGGAGAAGAGGCAGCACAGATTTTATTGAATAATCAGCTTTCAGGATTAAAATACCTTACAGACAGAGGAATTGTAGTAAAAGTAAATATAGTAATGCTCAAGGGGATAAATGATGAGCATATTTATGATATTACAAAAAAGGTTAAAGACTTTGGTGCTACAATAACTAATATTATGCAGATGATTCCAGTTAAGGATAGTGTATTTGAAAACATGCCTCTTGTAAGTCTTAAAGAAATTAATGATATGAGAAATAAATGTGGTGAAAATATAAAGCAAATGTATCATTGCAAGCAATGTAGAGCTGATGCTATTGGAACTTTAAATGATGATCAGTCCATAAAAATTTCCTTGGAAATGAAAGAGAAAAAATCGGATGAAAAAATTATGAAATTTGCAGTTGCAACAAGAAGTGGAATGACAGTGGATATGCACTTTGGACATGTTAGTGAGTTTTATATATATGAATATAGACATGGTAGTGCAATGTTCCTTGAAAGAAGGACTATTGAAAAATACTGTAATGGAGAAAGTGATTGTGGAAATGAAAATAAAATAGATAAATTAATAAACACAATTTCTGATTGTAGTGGAGTGATTACTTTAAGAATAGGTGAGGAACCTAAAAAGAAATTAAAAGAGAAAAATATTTTAGCATTTGCAAGTTGTGAAAGACTTGAAGATGCAGTAATAAAGGCAGCAAATATTCTTGAAGGGAAAAATGAAGTTGAAGAAATTCAAATTCTATAATATGGGTGATAAAATGAGAAATAACGTGTTAGCTATTATAAATGGTAAAGAAATTACAGAGTTTGATGTGGAAAATATAATAAGTCAATATTCAGAAGCAGATCAGAAGTCTGTAAATACTGATAATGGAAGAGAAAAAATATTAGATCAGCTTGTAAGTTGTGAGCTTATGTATAATTTTGCTCAGGATGAAAAATTAGAGGAAACAGATGAATTTAAGGTTAGAATTGAAGAAGCAAGAAAAGATATCTTAACTCAAATGGGAATTTCAAAAGCAGCTGGAAATGAATCTATAAATGAAAATGAGACTTTAGATTATTATAATTCAAATAAGGAAAAGTTTATTGTAGGGGAAATGGTAAGTGTAAAGCACATACTAGTTGAATCTCAAGAAGAGGCATATGATGTAAAAAATGAAATAGAAAATAACCAAATCAGTTTTTCTGATGCAGCATTAAAATATTCTATGTGCCCTTCTAATATGAATGGTGGAAGTCTTGGAACTTTTGGAAGAGGTAAGCTCACAGCTTCTTTTGAAGAAGCTGCATTTAATGCAAAGATAAATATATTAACAGATCCTGTAGAAACAGAATTTGGTTTCCATATAATACTTGTTGAAGATTTTAGAGATGAGTATATAAAAGAATTTGATGATGTTAAGGAAGAAATAATGCTTCATTTAAAGAAAAAACGTGAATTAAAAAATTATAAAGAAATTATTGAAAAAATGAAGAAAAAATATTATAAAGCAAATTTGGAGGCGTTTATGTGAAACTTAAACAGAGAAAAATAGAAATAATAGATACTACGCTGATTACTTTATGGGAAAATTACAGATGTAGTTTTAAAAGAAACCTTGATAAAATTATGGAACTTATAAAGTTAATTTATATTGCAGGAGCAGATTATATAGAAATTACAGATGAGTTATATAGATTTATGTTGAAGCTACCAGAAGATGTTGAATTTATGCTTGATTACTATAAAAGCATAGAAATTAAAGGTGTAGATGAATTAAAAGAAAATATTATGATTTTTGAGAACAATAAGAAAATCAAGAGGTTAAGAATTATAGGATTGGATGATCTTATATTAAATGACTATGAGGATATATTATATGAAGTTATTGAAAAATTAGAAGATAGAGTGGAATTATCTATCACAGATAAATATAAGTGTTCGACTGCAATAGCTGTAGAATGGATTCGAGTTGGTGGAAAGAAGATTGTAACAAGTTTTGCTGGAATAGCTGGAAATACACCTCTTGAAGAATTACTTGGAGCTTTGAGATATGTTGAGAATATTAATATAAGAGGGGATTTTAGAGTATTTAAGAAAATTTCAAAATTATATGAAGAAATAACATGTACTAGTATACCTCCTACAAAGCCATTAATAGGGAATGATATATTTAATGTAGAATCAGGAATTCATGTTAATGGAATTATAAAAAATTCAAAGACTTTTGAACCATATAATCCAGAGGAAGTAGGAGGAGAGAGAAAGATTATTATAGGAAAGCATTCTGGAATAAAATCTTTAAAAATTAAGCTTGAAGAGCTAAAAATAGAATATAATTCAGAGTGCCTTGATGCTATTTTAATAGAAGTTAGAAATCAAAGTAATAGTAAGGGAAGAGGATTAAATGATGATGAAATAAAAGCAGCATGCAAAAGAGGGGAGAGTTTATGTGAAAAGAAATGTGAATATTGTTGATACAACATTAAGAGATGGCGAACAGAGTGCAGGAAAAGCTTTTACAATAGAACAGAAACTTAAAATTGCAAAATATTTAGATGATAATGGAATATATCAGATAGAATGTGGAATACCAGCAATTGGTTGTTTGGAACAAGAAATAATAAAGGCTATAAAAGCCAATACAAAGAATGCTTTAATTTCTACTTGGAATAGATTAAATATTGATGACATTAAAGCATCAATGAATTGTAAGCCTCATATTATTCACATAAGTGTACCTGTATCTGATCTGCAGATATATGAAAATTTAAACAAGGACAAAAAATGGATTGAAGAGAATCTTATAAAATGTATATATTATACAAAAGAACACGGATATGATGTGACAGTTGGATTGGAAGATGCATCAAGGGCTGATATAAAGTATATTATGGAGCTTAGCAGTTTAATTGAAAAACTAGGAGTAAATAGAATTAGATATTCGGATACAGTTGGAATATTATCTTTGCTTAAAACTAAGAATGTAGTAAATGAAATTAGAAGAAATTCTAACCTTAAAGTTGAGATACATGCACATAATGATTTTGGAATGGCACTTGGAATTTCAGTAGAAGCAGTAAAAAATGGTGCAGAATTTGTTGACTGTACTTTAGATGGTATAGGAGAACGAACAGGAAATTGCAGCCTTCAAGAATTTTTAAAAATAAGTAGAAATTTTGAATGTGATTATGAAATGAATAATGATAATGTTATTAAAAAAAGACTTTTAGATATAATTAAAAATTAATTATTAAAAATCATGATAATTCAAACCAAAAGCATTAGATAATTAATTTGAAAAGTATATATAATAGCATCATAATCAAGAGTTATATTCTTTTTAAAATTTAAAAATGCGTAGAATATTTTAGAATAAAGATTGACTAGTCAACTATATGAGAATATAATAAGGTTGACTAGTCAATTATTATTTGGAGATGATAAACATAGATATCGATAAATTTATAATGTTTAATAACAAAATTTTTAGGAATACTCAGGGCCATTTAGATAGAAAATTAAAGAAATATAATTTAAGCAGCGGTGCATACCCATATTTGATAGTACTTGCAAAAAATGAAGGTATAAGCCAGATACAGATAAGCAGGGAAATTGGAAATGATAGAGCAATGTCTGCAAGGACCATAAATAAGCTTATTGAAAGTGGATTTATTTATAAAGTACAGGATGAAAAAGACAATAGGGCGTATAAACTTTATTTAACATCTAAATCTAAAGAGATATTACCACTAATACATGTAGAAATTCAAAAGACAATACATTGTATAACTGAGGATCTTACAGAAGATGAAAAAGATATAACTATGAGAGTATTAAAAAATATCTTTGAAAAAACTAAAAATTTAAAGAAAGGGGATAATATTTAATGGATGATAAAATTAAAAAGTGGACTATATTTATAATAATTATTTCAGCGACTTTTATGTCTACGTTAGACGGAAGCATTGTTAATGTAGCACTGCCTAAAATGGCAGAAGCATTAGGAGTTACAACTTCAAAAATACAATGGGTAGTAACAAGCTATTTAGTCGTTATTTCAGCTGTTATTCTAATATTTGGACGTCTTGGGGATATGTTTGGTAAAACTACAGTTTTTAAAATAGGTCTTTCACTATTTACTTTAGGATCATTTCTATGTGGAATAACAAGCTCATTTAATATATTAATATTAGCAAGAGTAGTGCAAGCTATTGGAGCAGCAGGAACTATGGCTAATAATCAGGGGATAGTTACTGAGATATTTCCAGCAAATGAAAGAGGGAAAGCTCTTGGACTTATAGGTACAGCTGTTGCACTAGGTTCTCTTGTTGGACCTGGTCTTGGTGGGTTTATTGTTGGATCTTTTCATTGGAAATTTATATTTTTAATTAATGTTCCAATAGGTATTATTGCATTATTTTATGCATTTAAACTTCTACCTAAGTCTAAAAGAACAAGTAGTGAAAAATTAGATATCATTGGGGCATTATTATTCATCTTTACGATAATTCCATTATTTATGTCTCTTAATGAAGGAATAAATCTTGGATTTACATCGCCTATGATTTTATTAGGATTTGCTATTGCAGCAATATGTTTTATTTCATTTATTATACTAGAAAAGAAAATAAGCTCACCACTTATGCAACTTGATATTTTTAAAAATAAATTATTTTCTATAAGTATTTTTTGTGGATTTGTAAGTTTCGTAGCAATTTTCTGTCATAATATAATACTTCCATTTTACCTTCAAGATTTGATGGGATATTCACCACAGAAAGCAGGTATGATTCTTATGGCATATCCATTGATTTTAATGGTTGTTGCTCCATTAAGTGGAAGCTTATCAGATAAAATCGGTTCAGAACTTTTAACATTTGTTGGACTGATTGTAGGAAGTATTGGATTATTTTTAATGGCAACATTAAATGATAATTCTAAAGTTATAATAATGGTTATATTTATAGCAATTATGTCTGCTGGAATGGGAATATTCCAATCACCTAATAACTCATTGATAATGTCAACAGTACCTAAAAATAAACTTGGTATTGCAGGAAGTATTAATGCATTAGTAAGAAATGTAGGAATGTCAACGGGAATAGCTTTAGCAACAACACTTTTATATACTCAGATGAGTTCTAAAATAGGATATAGAGTTACTGATTTTGTTTCTGGAAGAAACGATGTATTTATATATGGAATGAAGTGGGTTTATATTGCTGCTGGAGCTATATGTATGATAGGAGCTATATTAACTTTTTATAGAATGTATAAAAATTCAAAAGAAAACAAAGCAGAAGAGTTATGTGACGATATTAAATCTGGAGATAGTGTATACTAATTTGATATAAATTTCTATTAATTAACGTATATTTAGAAAAAGCACTTTATAAGATAGAGAAAAAACTATCTTATAAAGTGCTTTTATGTATAGTGGAACAGGTCATAATAATTAATGTCATAGTATAGTTTTTATAAGATATAATTTGTTATGTGTAATTCAACTTATTTAGAACATATCTATAATACAAAAAATGTTATATGTGATATAATTTATTTAATTATAGCTAGATTAAGAAAAGAGGAAATCATATGAAACCTAAGATTCAGGATGTAGCAAGACTAGCAGGAGTTTCACCAACAACTGTGTCAAGAGTTCTTAATGATAGAGGATATATAAGTGATGAGACAAGAGAAAAAGTCAATAAAGCAATGAAAGAGCTTAATTATTTTCCAAATGATGTTGCTCGGTCATTATTTAACAAGAGGACTAATCTCATAGGGGTAATATTACCAACAGTGAGCAATCCATTTTTTGGAGAACTTACATTCTATATAGAAAATATTTGTAATTCACTTGGTTACAAAATATTACTCTGCAATAGTCTTAATAATATTGATAATGAAGAGCGGTATTTAGAAATGCTTATGCGTAATCAAGTTGATGGAATTATTGTTGGAACACATAATCAAGGAATTCTTGAGTATAAAAATGATAATATGGCAGTAGTATCTATTGATACAGATTTATCTGAAAATATTCCTATTATAGGATCAGATAATTATAATGGTGGAAAGATAGCAACTGAATTGTTGTTATCAAAGGGATGTAAAAACATTATAAACATAGATGGAGAATTCAATTTAAGAACACAGGCAAGATTAAGAAAAATAGCTTATGAAGATGTTATGAAATCTAATAATAGGATTCCAATAACTTATGAAATTGTAAGTACATTTGATGGAGGAAATCAAATCCAGATTGCTAATAAGATTTTGGATGAACATCCAGAAGTTGATGGTGTTTTTGCAACAAATGATTTATTTGCAGCCGCATTTATAAATGAAGCAAGAAAACGAGGGAGGAAGATACCAGAAGATTTAAAAATAGTAGGATATGATGGAACAGAAACAAGCAGAAGTCTATTACCAGATTTAACAACTATAAAACAGCCTATAGAGCTTATTGCAAAAACTTCAATAGAACTACTTATAAAAGAAATAGAGGGAGATTTTAGTAATAGAAAATCTAAAATAGCTCTGCCAGTATCACTTATAGAAGGAAAAACTACTTAGTTTAATAGCATAATTAAAAGGTATTATAAATGGAATCTTTTAATTATGTTATTTTTATTTTTTTCTGAAACCGGTTGACATATGAAAACGGTTGACATATAATTAACTCATGAAATGAAACTGTTTTCAAAAAAGAAAGGGGATTTAAAAATGTCAAAATCAAAATTAATGTATTGTAAATTAAGTGCGTATTTCTTCTTTTTCTTTGTAACTTGGTCAGCAAGTTATTCGTTATTTTCCATATGGCTTGGACAGGAAATAAATTTAAGTGGTGCAGATACTGGTATTATTTTTTCTGTAAACGCTATCTTTGCGTTGTGTATGCAGCCTCTATATGGATATATATCAGATAAGATAGGTTTAAAAAAGAGTATATTGAGTTTTATAAGCATATTACTAATTTTTGTAGGTCCGTTTTATATATATGTGTATGGACCTTTGCTAAAATATAATGTGATTTTAGGGGCAGTAGTTGGAGGCCTTTATTTAGGAACAGCATTCCTTGCAGGAGTGGGTGCAATTGAATCATATATAGAAAAAATAGGTCGCAAATATGATTTTGAATATGGAAAATCTAGAATGTGGGGATCATTAGGATGGGCAGCAGCAACATTTTTTGCAGGTCAGCTATTTAACATTAATCCTAATATAAACTTTTGGATTGCATCAGGTTCTGCTATAATATTATTTTTTATAATATTGTCTATATCAATAGAAATGACTGATGAAGAAATAGAAAAAGCTGATTCTGTGAAAATAAAAGACATATATTCATTATTTAAATTAAAGGATTTCTGGCTTTTTATCCTATATGTCATCGGGGTGACATGTTTCTATAATGTTTATGATCAGCAATTTCCATTATACTATTCATCTATGTTTTCTACAAAAGAATTAGGAAATCAGGTCTTTGGTTATTTGAATTCATTCCAAGTGTTTTTAGAAGCGGGCATGATGTTCTGTGCACCTTTTATAGTAAACAAGATTGGTGCGAAGAAAGGATTAATTTTTGCAGCATATTTAATGGGCTTTAGAATTATAGGTTCAGGACTTGCAACAGGTCCTGTATTAATATCTTTTATGAAATTAATACATTCATTTGAATTACCAATAATGCTTATAGCTGTATTTAAGTATCTTGTAGCAAATTTTGATACTAGATTATCTTCAATATTATATTTAGTTGGATATCAATTTGCATCTCAAGTTGGTGCTACAGTATTATCTCCAATAGTGGGGAATTTCTATGATACTGTAGGCTTTAGTACTACTTATATTGTAATGGGAATCACAGTTTTAGTATTTGCATCAGTATCAATATTTACATTAGCTAATTCAAAAAAACAAGCATTAAAAATAGAAAAAGAAAAAATAGGACAAACTAATACTATATAAAATGGAGGAAAAAGATATGTTAGATGAAAGAATTATAAGAGCAGAGGAAGTTTTAAAATTAGCAAAAGAAAATATAAATGAAAGATATAGACTAGGGTATCATATTATGGCACCGGCAAACTGGATTAATGACCCAAATGGACTTATTCAATATAAAGGAGAATATCATGTATTCTATCAACATCATCCATATGATGAAAATTGGGGACCTATGCACTGGGGACATGTTAAGAGTAAGGACTGTATACATTGGAAGCACTGTCCAATTGCATTAGCGCCTGGTGATGAGTTTGATAAGGGAGGATGCTTTTCAGGAAGTGCAGTAGACAATAATGGAGAACTTACATTAATTTACACAGGACATAATTATATAGATAAGGAAAAAGATATCTTCTATGAAACTCAGAATATTGCAGTGAGCAAAGATGGAATAACATTTGAAAAATATGAAAATAATCCTGTTATAGCAGTACCGCCAGAAGACAGTATCCATCATTTCAGAGATCCGAAGGTGTGGAAACATGAAGATAAATGGTACATGGTAGTAGGAAATTCAACAAAAGACAATATAGGAAGAGTTATTTTATACTCATCGTTAGATTTAAGAAAATGGGATTATGTTGGAACTCTTGCTACAAGTAAAGGGGAATTGGGCTATATGTGGGAATGCCCTGATTTCTTTAAACTTGGAGATAAATATGTATTAAGCTTTTCACCACAGGGAATTGAAAAGAAAGATGGAAAGTACCCTAATTTATTTCAGACAGGCTATATAGTTGGAGACTATGATTACGCTAAAAATGAATTTAAACATGGAACATTCAATGAATTTGATAATGGACATGATTTTTATGCAGTTCAGACATTCTTAGATGATAAAGGACGCAGAATTGCAATAGGATGGATGGATATGTGGGAGTCAGACATGCCTACAAAACAAGATGGATGGTGTGGTGCATTAACAATGCCACGTGAATTAACATTAAGTAATGATAATAAAATAAAGATGAATCCAATCGAAGAGGCAGAGTTTCTTAGAGAAGAAAATATATTATCTAATGAGAATATAAGTATATCATGTGAAAATAGTTTTAAATTTGCAACAGGTGAAAAGATGTTAGAAATCAATGTTATCTTTGACGCATCACAGACTGATTCTGAAGAGTTTGGAATTAAGATAAAAGGAAGTAGTGAGGAAGAACTTGTATTAAAATATGATACGGTTATATCAAAATTGACTATGGATTGTTCTAAATATGGAAAAGATAAAGACAGTACAAGAAAAGCAGATTTAGCTAAAAACTCAAAAGTTTCTTTACGTGTATTTTTAGACAGATCATCAATTGAAGTTTTCATTAATGATGGAGAAGCAGTAATGACAAGCCGCATTTATCCAAAAGAAAATATTGGAAATATTGAATTTTTTACAAAAAATAGTGAAGTTGAAATCCAATCATTAAAGGCTTGGAAATTAAAAGAAGCTTGGATATAAAAGCTTAGGAATTAAAATATATCCTATAAGATAGAATTAAGGTCTGTCTTATAGGATATTTTTATATATAAAAATTATATTTTATTAGATTGATACACTATAAAACCAATTGGTGTTTTTATCGTATATATTAATACAGCTTATACTATGATATCATTAAAGAAAATAGGAATATCTGTATATGGTGAAGGAGTGGTATAAATTAATGAATAATAATTTTAATTTGGACAAGCTTATAGATCTGGAAAAATGGGAAGATTTACAAGAAACTATTGCCTCTGTTACAAATGTAGCAATAATAATTGTTGACTATAAAGGGAATCCAGTTACCAAGCATAGCGGATGTCATAGATTTTGTAAGGAAATAAGAGCTAATACAGAACTTGTAAAGTATTGCCAAAAGTGTGACTCAAGAGGAGGACTTGAAGCAGTACGTTTAAATGAACCATATATATATTTATGTCATTACAATATAATAGATATAGCTATTCCAATAATGATTGATGGGAAATATATTGGAGCGATTATGGCAGGGCAGGTAAAGTTGTTAGATGTTAAAGTTGAAAGTTCATTGGAAAAAATATTAGTATTATCTAAAGATTCTTCAGCAAGGAAAGCTTTAGATGATTTTAAAGAGTATTACTATGAATTACCTGTATTATCCTATGAGAAAATTAAGAAAATTGCAGATATGTTATTTTCGTTGTGTAACTATTTAATAGAAGAAGCCTTGGAAAAAAACTTGATTTCAGATATATATTTGAAGATTGTCAATGATAAGCAAGAAATAGATTTAAATGTATTAGGTAATTACACACTAAAAAATATAGAGCATGTTAAAAAAGAAATGTCCAATGCTAAAATAAATACTTACATAGATGAAAAAATATTAAATAATGAAAATCATATTAAAATAATTGATACTTTAAAGCCAGCGATTGAGTACATTTATAAACATAAGAGTGAAACATTTAACATAGAGACTATGGCTAAGCTTTGTCATATTAGTCCAAGCTATTTTAGCAGATTATTTACTAAGGAAATGGGTGAGAACTTTTCAAACTATGTGTCTAAATTAAAAATTGAATGGTCAAAAAATTTATTAGAAGAAACAAGTATGTCCATTAATGAAATTAGTGATGAGCTTGGTTTTTGTGAAGTAGGATATTTTATAAAAATATTTAAAAAGTATGAAAGGGTGACTCCATCATTATATAGAAAGTATTGTAAGAGAAAATAGTATTAAAAGCTAATTGAAAATGTATGATATCTTCCTTTTGACACGGCTTGTAAACGATGTTATACAATGAAGATATTATAAAAATAAGATTTCTATTTAACACAATTATATACTAAAGCTACAAGGCAAGTATTATTGATTACATAATAAAATACAATTTACAAATTTTATAACAAAAAATTACGGTTTTAAATTATAAATTTTCGTCATTTTAATACAATGAGTTTTTTTGTAAACGATATTATAATATAGACAAGTCAAAAATATTTGGATATAAAGGAGATATTGATATGAGAAAAGCATTTATTTGCCCAACTAAATATGTACAAGGCGAAGATGAAATTTTAAACTTGGGATATTTTGTTAGAAGTTTTGGAGAATCAGCTTTATTAATAGCACACAAAGATGATGTTACACGTGTAAAGGACAAATTAAATAAAACTTGTGAAAAGTTTAAAGTTAGTCTTGTAGAAAGTGGATTTAAGGGTGAATGTTCTAGAGAAGAGGTATGTAGATTACAAAAAATTGCTAGTGAAAACAAATGTTCATGCATAATTGGTCTTGGTGGAGGTAAGGCTATTGATACTGCTAAATGTGTTGCTGAAGGAGAAGCTTTAATTATAGTTCCAACGATAGCGGCTACAGATGCACCAACAAGCCATTCAGCTGTACTTTATACAAATGAAGGCGCATTTGATGATTATGCTTATTTCAAACAAAGTCCAAGTGTAGTTTTAATTGACACTACAGTAATTGCAAATGCACCAACTCGTTTCTTGGTTTCAGGAATGGGAGATGCACTATCAACATACTTTGAAGCAAGAGCAACTTCAAATTCATATTCTAATGTAAATGCAGGATTACCTTGTGGATTTAGAGAAGGTGTTTGCAATGAAGCTAAAGGAACTAATACAGCATTAGCTCTTGCAAAATTATGCTATGAAACTCTTATAAATGATGGAGCAAAGGCAAAAGTGGCTTCAGACTGCAATATAGTTACACCAGCATTAGAAAACATTATAGAAGCAAATATTCTTTTATCAGGTATTGGATTTGAAAGTGGTGGACTAGCCGGAGCACATGCAATTCATGATGGATTGACTATATTAGAAGGAACTCATAAATATTTCCATGGTGAAAAAGTTGCATTTGGAACAATAGCACAATTAGTATTAGAAAATTCACCAAAAGAAGAATTAAATCAAGTATTAGACTTCTGTTTAGAAGTTGGATTACCTGTTTGCTTAGCAGATATTGGAGTGGAGAGTATTAATGAAAATGAACTTATGGAAGTAGCTAAAAAAGCATGTATTAATGAAGAGTCGATTCATTCTATGCCTTTCCCAATAAGCGTTGAAGATGTGGCTGCATCAATTATTGCAGCTGATAAGATAGGCAGAGAGTACAAGCTAAAAAAAGGAGGGTGCAAATAATGAAAAAATTAATAAATAATCCAGAAGGTGTTTTAGAAGATATGTTAGCTGGTCTTACAGCTGCTTACCCTGAATATTTAAAAAAATTAGATAATGCCAATGTAATAGTTAGAGTTAATAGCAAAAAAGATAAAGTATCAGTAATAAGTGGTGGAGGTAGTGGACATGAACCTGCACATGCTGGATATGTAGGATATGGGATGTTAGATGGGGCAGTATGTGGTGAAGTATTTACATCTCCAACTCCAGACCAAGTGTATGAAGCAATTAAAGCTACTGATAATGGACAAGGAGTTTTAGTTGTAATAAAAAATTATACTGGTGATGTTATGAACTTTGAAATGGCAAAGGGAATGGCTGAAGATGAAGGCATAAAAGTTGAAGAAGTAATTGTAAATGATGATGTTGCTGTAGAAAATAGTTTATATACAGCAGGAAGAAGAGGAATTGCAGGTACAGTTTTTGTTCATAAAATAGCTGGAGCTAAAGCGGAAAGTGGTAGCAATTTAGAAGAAGTAAAGAGAGTTGCGGAAAAGACTATTGAAAATGTTAGAAGTATGGGAATGTCTTTATCATCTTGTATAGTACCAGCAGCAGGCAAAGCTAATTTTTGTTTAGGTGAAGATGAAATAGAGATTGGAATGGGAATACATGGAGAGCCAGGTACTCATAGAGAAAAAATTTCTACAGCAGATGAAATAACAGAACATTTGGTAAATAAAATATTAGATGATATGACAATAAAAAATGGTGATGATGTTGCAGTTTTAGTAAACGGTTTAGGCTCAACACCAAATATGGAGTTATATATTGTAAATAAAAAAATTAATAAAATGTTGAAAGATAAAGGAATAAATATTCATAAAACTTTTATTGGAGAATTTATGACAGCTTTAGAAATGGCAGGATGTTCTATTTCTATATTGAAGCTTGATGATGAATTAAAAGAACTACTTGATTCAAAATCTAATACTCCAGGATTCAAAGTATTTTAGACTTATATAAGTAGGAGGATAGATATGGTTAATGGAGAAGAATTAAAGAATATTTTTAATAAAATAAATATTGTTATAGAAGAAAATAAATTATACTTAAGTGAATTAGATGCAGCTATTGGAGACGGGGATCATGGACTTAATATGAGTAAAGGATTTAAGGCCGTGGTGAAAAAAATAAATGACTTAGAAGAAGACGATTTAGGAAAAATATTAAAAGCCTGTGGTATGGCATTAGTTACTAATGTTGGTGGTGCTTCTGGACCGCTATATGGGACAGCTTTATTAAACGGATCAAAGGCCGTTGCTAAGAAAAATTGTATAAATATAAATGATTTTATAGAAATATTACAAGCATCTTTAGATGGAATCAAGATGATAGGAAAAGCTATGGAAGGTGAAAAAACCATGATTGATGCACTTTCACCAGCATTAGAAGCAGGCAGAAAAGCTTTAGGTGAAAATAAGTCTTCAAAAGATATATTAATAGCAATTAGAGATGCAGCAAAAGAAGGAATGGAAAATACTAAAAATATAATTGCCACAAAAGGAAGAGCAAGTTATTTAGATGAAAGAAGTTTAGGACATCAAGATGCAGGTGCAACTTCTATGTATTTAATACTAAATACAATAGCAGAAGAATTCATGAGTTGAGGTGAAAGTAAATGGTTGGAATTGTAATAGTATCACATAGTGATTTGGTTGCGAGAGGTGTTAAAGAAATTGCAGGTCAAATGGCACCAGAGGTTAAGATTGAGGCAGCAGGTGGAACCAGTGATAATAGAATAGGGACTGCTATTAATAAAATTACTGAGGCAATAGAAAAAGTTTATAGCGAAGATGGAGTTATGATATTTTTTGATTTAGGAAGTGCTTTTATGAATACAGAATTAGCTATAGAATTCTTAGATGATTCAATGAAGGGGAAAATAGAAATTATAGATGCTCCTTTAGTTGAGGGCGTAGTAATAGCCGCGGTTGAGTGTAGTATGAATAAAAGTATAGTAGAAGCTAAGAAATCATTAGAGGGAATGAAACTAAATAAAATTTAGGATTATTTAAATAAAATATAAATTTAAAAGAAGCTTTTGGTGTAGGAATAAAAGTGTTGAGAATAATGTTTACAGAAATTTCAGAGGCAATAAATTATTTTCTCGAAAAAACCTAGTGAGAAAGCAATAAATGCCTGTAGATATTTAATAGATATGTACAGGCATTCATATTTTATAAGTAAGTCTAAAATTTTCTTTTAAATTACATAATAAAAAAGGATGATTGTGGTGATGAAGAATGAACAACATTATTAATCTTAAGGATATAATAAGCATTGAAGAGTTCCAAAGTATTCAAGATGATATTGCAAAAGCTACAGGGATTTCTATTATAACTACTGATTATACAGGGAAACCTGTTACAAAGCATAGTTGTTGTACAGAATTTTGTAGTATTATTCGACGAGATAAAAAACAATCAGAATTATGTGAAAGATGTGATTCAAGAGGTGGAATTGAATCTACAAGAACTGGAAAGCCATACATCTATATATGTCATAAAGGGTTAGTAGATTTTGCAGTACCTATTATAGTTCAAGGGCAGTATATGGGGGATATAATGGGAGGACAAATACTTATAACTGATGATGAACAGAAATATTTAGAAAGCTTTAAAAATACTAATTGTAATTTGGATGATAATGAAGAACTTATATGTGCATATAATAAACTTCCAATAATGTCACTGGAAAAAATTAAAAATATAGCTCAAATGATTTTACATCTATCAAAATATTTAGTAGAAGAAGGTATGTATAAAATAACTATAAATAAGTTAAAACAAAGTAATGACGCAGCTGTTAAATTAGAAGGTGAGCAATTTAAGTTACAAAATAATTTCGAAAAATTAAAATTAAAATCTTTATCTGCTCAAATAAGTCCTAAATTTATATTTGATATAATGAACAATGTGTATTCACTTGCATTAATAGAAGAAGCGGAAAAAACAAGTAATCTAACTTATAAATTAACAGAATTTATAAGAGATACATTTTATAAATCCAATAAAATAGTTACATTAAAAGAAGAATTAGACTATTGTTTAGATTATTTAAATTTGCAAAAGATTAGGTTTAATGAGAAATTGAACTTCAGTGTAAGTTTAGGTATTGAACAAAATTTTAAGATTCCGTTTATGAGTATTTTTCCTTTTGTTGATAATGCTATAGTTCATGGTGTTATGAAGAAAGAAGAGGGAGGATGCGTAAATATAATTATAGATAGAGAAAATGAATTTATAATTATTTCAGTTATCGATAGCGGAATAGGCATATCAAAGGAGAAATTAAACTTTATAAATTCTGAAGAAAATAGCATGAATCATTCGTTAAGTGGCATATTAGCTGCAAAACAACGAATAAAAAATTTTTATAAGTATGATTATTCTGTAGATATAGTAAGTGAGTTAAATAAATCAACAAAAATTACAATAAGCTTACCAATTGATGAAAGGTAGGAAGTATTTATGTGTGATGTTATTTTAGTAGATGATGAGAGAATAGAGTTAGAAGCACTTAAAAAATTAATTAATAAACTAGGTATTAAAGTAAATATTGTAGGTGAGTTACAAAGTGCAAAAGAAGCAATAGCAGCCCATAAAGATTTTAAGGCAGATGTAATAATCATAGATAATGAAATGCCAGGGATTAATGGAACTGAACTTGCAAAAATAATAAAAAGTAATAATAAAGATAAAATTATAATATTGCTTATTGAATATTATAATTTTAACAATGAATTGGATATATTAAATATTGATGATTATATATTAAAACCAGTAAGTTTAGAAAAGTTATTTAAGGTATTAAATAAACATATAATAAATTTAGCAACAAACGAAAATAAATTAAAAGAAATGGAATTATTGCTCTTATCCAAAATAATTTTTTATGAAGAAAAAGATATTAAAGATTTACTTAATAATTTGCTGTATGGATATGAATTATTAAGCAATGATGACATTAATAGCTACAAAAATAAATGTACAAGCCTACTAAATAAAATGATTAATATCTTTATTAAAATTAATAAAAATAAGGCACATGCAAATCTAAATATATATAGTGATAAGTTAAACAAGATTAATAATATATGTAAAATAAACATTGTCATGAATGAATTTTTAGATTTTATGAGTAAAGATAATACAGATTATATAATTAGGGAAAAATTAATTGGTAATAGAGAGGTAAATATTCTATTAAATCCTGTTTTAATTTATATAAGTGAAAATTATAGTGAAAAAATAACATTAGAAAGTGTCTCTAAAGCTTGTAATTTAAGTGTTTTTTATCTTAGTAAATTATTTAAAAAAAATACAGGAATGAAATTTATTGATTATATAAATTTATCACTACTGTTTAATTAATAGTTAACATTACCATTGACTTTCTCAAAAATTGTGTAATATCCTATGTGGAATATATATCCAATAAAATTGAATATGAAAACAGAATTTTGGGTGGATATTTTTTCTTATTAATGCTATATCTTCACTTTAGAATTAGGAACTATTGAAAATATAAGACCAATTGAATTTATCAGCTTCGTAAATCTCAAAGAGATTAGCTTTTATAGCTCTTTTTATTTCAATTAGTGTAGTTTTTGTTTGAATAAATGGTTCTATAAGTTTAAATACTGCGAAGGTCATAATCCCAGTGATTATCTGAATCATCACTGAGTTTAATGATCGCCCTACAAAAGTTTTAAATTTTAAATTTTGTTTTATCCACTTGAAAAAAAGTTCTATTTCCCAACGCTTTTTGTATAGAAACGCGATTTCTTCACTAAGAAGATCATCAATATTTG
Source organism: Clostridium butyricum (assembly GCF_006742065.1). Taxonomy (NCBI): domain Bacteria; kingdom Bacillati; phylum Bacillota; class Clostridia; order Eubacteriales; family Clostridiaceae; genus Clostridium; species Clostridium butyricum. Next base: position 508,832 of record NZ_AP019717.1, read on the forward strand.
TTATAAATGTAAGCTCTTTACCTGTTTTATCTACAATTTTTATAAGTCGGTATTCTTGTTTTGTTTGATAAGTATATTTAGATCCAAGCTTTACTATTTTGTCACAGATTATTTTAGTTCCTACATCTAAAAGGCGTTCATAACTATAACTTATTTTTAAGTCTTCGACTTCGGTAACTACTGCATTATGCTTTAATCTAGTTACAAAATATTTTTCGTCTTTAGTGTATTGATCAAATTTTTCATAATCTAAATAACCCTTATCAAATACATAGATACAATGTCTACTATCAATTAAGGAATCCATAGCAGTTTTATCATGTTCGACAGCATTTGTAACAACAAATGCATCGGGAATACCTTTATTCAAATCAAATCTTGTATGGATTTTTACTCCCGCTTTGGTAGACCTAAACAGTGCCCATTGGTAAAGATTTAAGCTCATACTTATGGTAGTAGAATCTATTAGTTTAATTGAACCAAAGCGCTTTAAGGACTCATTTACTGAACCTGTACTTAAAACTTTATTAATGAGTTCATATAAAACTGGTAAAAACACTTCATAATTTCTTTTATTATTATGGTATGATAAAGTACTCAAGCTAACGCTTGCTACGGTTTCTTTTAATTTGCTAGACATAGATATACCAAAGCTTAAATCTCTTAAACTATCTTTTTGAGAGATATGGTGATAAATCATTGATTTTAGATGATCTTTAGTGAAAAATTTTGAAACTTTATTATCAGTATTTAACTTAAATGCTGTATGTTTCAAAGTATCCCAATTAATAAATTCTATAATTTTATCGAATAATTTGATATAATCAACCACGTAGTCAGTAACCTCCTTTGGTTTTATTGTTTTGTGGTAATTACATTAAATCAAAGGTTACTGGCTATTTTCACGTATAAATTTATGGTGACATATGAAATTATAACCATGTACAATTTGTCAATGGAAATTTTAATCAATGTTTAAACAGTAGTGTAAATTTATATAAAATAGAAAAAGCTAAACAACTATTAGAAAATACAGATATGTCCATAATAAATATATCTATGAGTTTGGGATATGATGAATCTGGATATTTTTCAAAAGTTTTTAAGAAAGTAGTAGGAGTGACACCATCAGCCTACAGAAATAAAAATCTAAATAAGCCAGAATAAAAGTTATCTAATAATGATAAAAGTCATTATTAGATGACTTTTTATTTTAAAATAACTACTAATAAAAAGTTCAAAGAATATTACAGTGGACATTTGAAAGGATGCAATGATAAACAATTGTATTAGTTTTAAATTCAGATAAAACAAACAAAAACGTTATTATTAGCCAAGAAAATACTGTTACATAAAAAACGAGAAAAACATAGCAAAAGAGTACCAATATTAAGCAATAAAGTTTGTTAAAATATTATCAATAAAATGATAAGATTAGATAAACCAAGTAAGAATGTGATTGGAGGAGTAAAAATGATAAGTAAAGGATTTAGTACCCAAACAGAAAGAATAAATATTTTAAAGGCTCAAATATTAAATGCTAAACCATGTGTTGAGTCAGAAAGGGCAATATTAATAACAGAATCATTTAAACAAACAGAAGGCCAGCCAGCAATTTTAAGAAGAGCATTGGCATTGAAACACATACTTGAAAATATCCCTATAACAATTAGAGATCAAGAACTTATAGTGGGAAGTTTAACTAAAGAACCAAGGTCTTCACAAGTATTTCCTGAGTTTTCTAATAAGTGGTTACAAGATGAATTGGATAGATTAAATAAGAGAACTGGAGATGCATTCCAAATTTCAGAAGAAAGTAAAGAAAAATTAAAAGATGTCTTTGAGTATTGGAATGGAAAAACAACAAGTGAGTTAGCAACTTCATATATGACAGAGGAAACAAGAGAGGCAGTAAATTGTGATGTATTTACTGTAGGAAACTACTATTATAATGGCGTAGGACATGTATCTGTAGATTATGGAAAAGTATTAAGGGTTGGATTTAATGGGATTATAAATGAGGCTAAGGAACAATTAGAAAAAAGCAGAAGTATAGATCCTGATTTTATAAAGAAAGAAAAATTCCTAAATAGTGTTATTATCTCATGCGAAGCTGCAATAACATATGTAAATAGATATGCTAAAAAGGCTAAAGAGATTGCAGATAATACAAGTGATGCAAAAAGAAAAGCTGAATTAAATGAAATAGCAAAAATTTGTTCAAAAGTTTCAGGAGAAGGAGCTAAATCTTTCTATGAAGCATGTCAATTATTTTGGTTTATTCATGCAATAATAAATATAGAATCTAATGGACATTCTATTTCTCCAGCCAGATTTGATCAATACATGTATCCATATTATGAAAATGATAAAAATATAACAGATAAGTTTGCTCAAGAATTAATAGATTGTATCTGGATTAAATTAAATGATATTAATAAAGTAAGAGATGAGATTTCAACTAAACATTTTGGTGGTTACCCAATGTATCAAAACTTAATTGTTGGGGGTCAAAATTCAGAAGGAAAAGATGCAACTAATAAAGTATCATATATGGCATTAGAAGCAGCTGTCCATGTAAAGTTGCCTCAGCCATCTTTGTCAGTAAGAATATGGAATAAGACTCCAGATGAATTTTTGCTTAGAGCAGCAGAATTAACTAGAGAAGGGTTAGGACTTCCTGCTTATTATAATGATGAAGTTATTATTCCAGCATTAGTTTCTAGAGGTCTTACATTAGAAGATGCAAGAGACTACGGAATAATTGGATGTGTTGAACCACAAAAGCCAGGAAAAACAGAAGGATGGCATGATTCAGCATTCTTTAATCTTGCAAGAATAGTAGAGTTAACTATAAATTCTGGATTTGATAAAAATAAACAGATTGGACCTAAAACTCAAAATTTTGAAGAAATGAAATCCTTTGATGAATTCATGAAAGCTTATAAAGCCCAAATGGAGTATTTTGTAAAACATATGTGCTGTGCTGATAATTGCATAGATATTGCACATGCAGAAAGAGCTCCATTACCTTTCTTGTCATCAATGGTTGATAATTGTATCGGAAAAGGAAAGAGCCTTCAAGATGGTGGTGCAGAATATAACTTCAGTGGACCACAAGGTGTTGGAGTAGCTAATATTGGAGATTCATTAGTTGCAGTTAAAAAAATTGTGTTTGATGAAAATAAGATTACTCCTTCAGAATTAAAGAAAACATTAAATAATGATTTTAAAAATTCAGAAGAAATACAAGCCTTACTAAAAAATACTCCTAAGTTTGGAAATGATATTGATGAAGTTGATAATTTAGCTAGAGAGGGTGCATTAGTATACTGTAGAGAAGTTAATAAATATACAAATCCAAGGGGAGGAAATTTTCAACCAGGATTATATCCATCTTCAATTAATGTATATTTTGGAAGCTTAACAGGTGCTACTCCAGATGGAAGGAAATCCGGACAACCATTAGCTGATGGGGTTTCTCCATCAAGAGGCTGTGATGTATCTGGACCTACTGCAGCTTGTAACTCAGTTAGTAAATTAGATCATTTTATAGCTTCAAATGGAACTTTATTTAATCAAAAATTCCATCCGTCAGCATTAAAAGGTGATAATGGATTAATGAATTTATCATCATTAATAAGAAGTTATTTTGATCAAAAGGGATTTCATGTTCAATTTAATGTAATAGATAAAAAAATATTACTTGCAGCACAAAAAAATCCTGAAAAATATCAAGATTTAATTGTTAGAGTTGCAGGATATAGTGCACAGTTCATTTCTTTAGATAAATCTATTCAAAATGATATTATTGCAAGAACTGAACATGTTATGTAAAGACAGCTTTTAAAGGGGATAAAAGTAATGAGTAAGGAGATAAAAGGCGTTTTATTTAACATACAAAAATTTTCGTTACATGATGGGCCTGGAATAAGAACTATAGTATTTTTTAAGGGATGTTCAATGTCGTGCTTATGGTGCAGTAATCCAGAATCCCAAGAGATTAAACCTCAAGTAATGTTTAATAAAAATTTATGTACAAAATGTGGAAGATGTAAATCTGAATGTAAAAGTGCAGCTATTGATATGAATTCAGAATATAGGATAGATAAAAGCAAATGTACAGAGTGTACAAAATGTGTTGATAATTGCTTAAGCGGGGCACTTGTTACTGAAGGAAGGAACTACAGTGTTGAAGACGTTATTAAGGAATTAAAAAAAGATAGTGTTCAATATAGAAGATCAAACGGTGGAATTACACTATCTGGAGGGGAAGTATTACTTCAACCAGATTTTGCAGTGGAGCTTTTAAAAGAATGTAAATCATATGGATGGCACACTGCCATTGAAACAGCAATGTATGTTAATAGTGAATCTGTAAAAAAAGTAATTCCATATATAGATCTGGCTATGATTGATATAAAAAGTATGAATGATGAAATCCATAAGAAATTTACAGGAGTGAGTAATGAAATAATATTACAAAACATTAAATTAAGTGATGAATTAGCTAAAGAAATAATAATCAGAATTCCTGTAATAGAAGGATTTAATGCGGATTTACAGAGTATAGGAGCAATAGCTCAATTTTCAAAATCATTAACAAATCTTAAAAGAATAGATCTTCTTCCATACCATAATTATGGAGAAAATAAGTATCAAGCAATTGGAAGAGAGTATTCTTTGAAAGAACTAAAATCACCTAGTAAAGACAAAATGGAAAGATTAAAAGCTTTAGTTGAAATCATGGGAATACCTTGCACAATTGGAGCTGAGTAATAGTAGTTTTACATCAGATATATTAAAAACAATTTTAAATTAAAAGGAGAAGATTGCATATGAGAATGTATGATTATTTAGTACCAAGTGTAAACTTTATGGGAGCAAATTCAGTATCAGTAGTAGGTGAAAGATGCAAAATATTAGGTGGAAAAAAAGCATTGATAGTTACAGATAAGTTTCTAAAAGATATGGAAGGTGGAGCTGTTGAATTAACAGTTAAATATTTAAAAGAAGCTGGATTAGATGTTGTATATTATGACGGAGTTGAACCAAATCCAAAAGATGTTAATGTTATAGAAGGATTAAAAATATTTAAAGAAGAAAATTGTGACATGATAGTAACTGTAGGTGGAGGAAGTTCGCATGATTGCGGTAAGGGAATAGGAATTGCTGCAACACATGAAGGAGATCTTTATGATTATGCAGGAATAGAAACACTTGTCAATCCATTGCCACCAATAGTAGCTGTAAATACTACTGCAGGAACTGCTAGTGAATTAACTCGTCATTGTGTATTGACTAATACAAAAAAGAAAATAAAATTTGTTATAGTTAGCTGGAGAAATTTGCCTCTAGTATCTATAAATGATCCAATGCTTATGGTCAAAAAACCTGCAGGATTAACAGCAGCTACAGGAATGGATGCTTTAACACATGCAATAGAAGCATATGTATCAAAAGATGCAAATCCAGTAACAGATGCTTCAGCAATACAAGCTATTAAATTAATTTCACAAAATTTAAGACAAGCTGTAGCTTTAGGAGAAAATCTTGAAGCAAGAGAAAATATGGCTTATGCATCATTACTAGCAGGAATGGCATTTAATAATGCTAATTTAGGATATGTACATGCAATGGCTCATCAATTAGGGGGACTGTATGATATGGCACATGGTGTTGCTAATGCAATGCTATTACCACATGTTGAACGTTATAATATGATATCAAATCCTAAGAAGTTTGCAGATATAGCAGAATTTATGGGAGAAAATATATCTGGACTTTCTGTAATGGAAGCAGCAGAGAAAGCCATAAATGCAATGTTCAGACTTTCAGAGGATGTTGGAATTCCGAAAAGTCTAAAGGAGATGGGAGTTAAACAAGAAGATTTTGAGCATATGGCAGAACTAGCTCTTTTAGATGGAAATGCATTTAGCAATCCAAGAAAAGGAAATGCAAAAGATATTATAAATATTTTTAAGGCTGCTTATTAATTAATACTATTTAAAGGATTCAAAGTAAAAGATATATATATATTAGATTTAAGATTTTATTATAGGCTAACAACAAAGAACAAGTTAAGTATTAAACTTAGCTTGTTCTTTGTTGTTTATTTTAAATTAGCGTAATAAAAAAATATTTAAAATATCTTGACAAATTATTAAATAATAATTATTATTAGTTATAAGATAATTGATAAACAATATCAATTAATAATAAAACTCAGGAGGTAATGAAAATGTCATTAATAAATAAAAAAGTTTCAGATTTTACAGTTCAAGCATATCAAAATGGAGAATTTAAGGAAGTAACATTAGAATCTATAAAGGGTCACTGGTCAGTGTTTGTATTCTATCCAGCAGATTTTACATTTGTATGCCCAACAGAATTAGGTGATTTAGCGGATAATTATGAAAAATTCAAAGAAGCAGGATGTGAAGTATACTCAGTTTCTACAGATACTCACTTTGTTCATAAAGCATGGGCAGATGCTTCTGATACAATAGCTAAAATACAATATCCAATGTTAGCAGATCCAACAGGAAGACTTGCTAGAGATTTTGAAGTAATGATTGAAGAAGAAGGCTTAGCTTTAAGAGGTTCATTTGTAATTAATCCAGAAGGTGAAATAAAAGCTTATGAAATTCATGATTTAGGAATTGGAAGAAGTGCCGATGAATTATTAAGAAAAGTTCAAGCAGCTCAATTTGTTGCAGAACATGGAGATCAAGTTTGCCCAGCAAAATGGCAGCCAGGTGAAGAAACATTAGTACCAAGCTTAGATTTAGTTGGTAAACTATAATACTATAGGTTAAATATAATGGTGAATCAGTAGCTTTATTGATTCACCATTAATTTAAAATATTATGAAAGTATTACTGTATATAAAATTTTCATAATGCTTTAAAAATTATAGTTATAAAATGTCTGTTTAATATAGAGAAAGATAAAGCAAGGAGGAGTTAATATGGAAAAGACATATGATTTAATAGTTATAGGTGCAGGTCCAGCTGGGTTATCTAGTGGTATTTATGCAGGAAGAGCTAAATTAAATACATTAATAATAGAAAAAGCTGAATTTGGAGGGCAGGTAAATAAGACTTATGATATTTCGAATTACCCAGGTGCTAGAAACAGTAATGGTCCAAAGCTTATGGAAGAAATGAGAATTCAGGCTGAAGATTTTGGTGTAGATTTTATGAGTGCTGAGGTACAGAAGGTAAACTTAGATGGTGATGTAAAGATAATTAAAACTGATAGAGGAGAAATTAAAGGAAGAGCAGTTATAATAGCAACTGGTGCATCTCCAAGAAAGTTAGGATTTAAAGGTGAAGAAGAATTTACAGGAAGAGGTGTAGCTTATTGCTCAACTTGTGATGGGCAATTATTTGAGGGACTTGAAGTCTTTGTAATAGGAGCAGGATTTGCAGCAGCAGAAGAAGCAATGTTCCTTACTAAATTTGCATCTAAGGTTACTGTAATAGCTAGAGAACCAGAGTTTACATGTGCAAAATCAATAAGTGATAAAACTTTAGCTAATCCAAAGATAGAGGTTATGTTCAATACGGAGATATTAGAAGCTAGTGGAAATGAAACATTAAACTATGCTAAATTTATAAATAATAAAACAGGAGAAACATTTGAGTATCATGCTAAAAAAGAAGATGGATCATTTGGTATATTCGTATTTGTAGGGTATGCACCTCAAAGTGATTTATTTAGAGATATTTTGGAAACTGATAAATATGGATACATGATAACAAATGAAAATATGGAGACAAAGATTAAAGGAGTTTATGTTGCTGGAGATTTAAGACCAAAGCAGCTAAGACAAATAGTTACTGCAGTTTCAGATGGAGCAATAGCTGCAACAATGGCAGAAAGATATGTAATTGAGCTTAAAGAAAGACTTGGAATAAAGGATGAGTATGTATCAAAAAAGCCAATAGAAAATAATAATTCAAATAGTGACTTAGGAATGGTATCAAGAAAAAGCAGTCTTTTAACTGATGGATTAAGAACACAATTAAAAGGAGTTCTTGAAAGATTAGAAAAAGAAGTTACAATAGTATCAATAGTTGATGAAAGTAATCCTAAGTCAATAGAGCTTAGAGATTTAATAATGGATATTTCGGAATTAGGAAATAAGGTAAATGCAGAAATATATGCCAAAGGAGAAAATATAAAACTTGAAAATAAAATAAAAGCAGATAAATACCCAGTGGCAGCATTGTTAGATCATAATAATAATTATAGTGGAGTCAAATTCCATGGTGTACCAGGGGGACATGAACTGAATTCATTTATATTAGCTATTTATAATCTTTCAGGACCTGGGCAGCAGATTTCAGAAGAAAGTTTGAGTAAAATCAAGGAAATAGAGAAAGGGGTAAACATAAAAGTCTGTGTATCATTATCGTGTCATCTATGTCCAGATGTTGTTGTATCCTCTCAAAGAATTGCTATAGAAAATAAAAATGTAGAAGCTGAAATGATTGATATTTCAAACTTCAAAGAAATAAAGGATAAGTTTAAAGTCATGAGTGTTCCAGCTATTATTGTTAATGATGAAAAAATTTACTTTGGTGCAAAGAAGATTGATGAGATAATAGATATTATAAAGAATTAATAAATCAATAATTACTACATTACTAATTTATAATTATATATTAACTAAAAATATTATTTATATTGAAAAATTTTCTATAAATTTGATTAATTTATTTAAGGCTGGAGTATTTGCTCTAGTCTTCTTTTTTGCTGCAATAACAGAAAGTTCTATATTATGATTTAATGGAACAGTAACAAGATTTTTGTGATGAAAAATCTCAATATTCTTTTTAGGAAGAAGGCTAATTCCTTCATTAAGTGCTACAGCACCTATAATAGATTCCGTCCTTGCAGTACGTACTACATTAGCTGAGATACTATATTCTTCTATAATGTTCATGCATAATTGATAAATATAAGTATAAGGATTCATCAAAATAAAATTTTCACCAGAAAGTTGATTAAAATTTAATTGACTATATTTTGATAACTTGTGCCCTAAAGGAAGAACAACAACAAGTTCATCTTTGGCTATAGGATATATATCATAATATTTAGGATTGAGCATATTCTCTCTTGCAAGAATAATATGGTATTCATCCATTTTTATTCCTTCAAGTAATTTTTCATCCTCTACTTCATCAATTGTAAGATTAATTTCTGAGTTATCTTTTTTAAATTCATTAAAGATAGAAGTTAAATTATATTGTGTCTGAATTGGAAGAGTACCAATATGGAGCTTCTCATCATTGAATTTTTTATAATTACTTATATTATTTAAAGCTATATTATATTGATTAATTAGTATAATAGCATCGTTATAAAAAAGCCTTCCAGCATCGGTTAGAGAGGCACTTCTTAATCTACGGTCAAAAAGATCAATATTCAATTCTTTTTCTAGCTTTATAATCTGCTTTGATAGATTAGACTGAGATATATGCAAACATTCAGAAGCATTAAAGTAAGTTCCATTTTCAACTATTGCAATAAAATATTTAAGTTGTTCAAAAGTCATTTCTTATATTTATTCCTTTCATATATGAAGTAAATTAAAATCATTCCATTTTGGAATCAATTGTATCATAAGTTGAATTGATTTGCCAATGTTTTATTTGTAAGCTTTAAGTATAAATAAAACATTGGCAAATCAAGGATTTAAAGAAGAGAATATGAGGAGGAAATATAAATGAGCAATAAAGTATATGATCTTAGAAGTGCATTAGAATTATTAAAAACTCTGCCAGGACAATTGATAGAAACAGATGTGGAAGTAGATCCAATGGCAGAATTAGCAGGAGTTTATCGTTATGTTGGTGCTGGTGGAACGGTTCAGCGTCCTACAAAAGAAGGGCCAGCAATGATTTTTAATAATATAAAAGGACACAAAGATGCAAGAGTATTAATTGGATTACTTGCAAGCCGTAGACGAGTAGCAGCACTTTTAGATTGTGAACCTGAAAATTTAGGAAAGTTATTATATAGAAGTGTCGATAATCCAATTGCTCCAGTACTTACAGACGCAAAATTACCTTTATGTCAGCAGGTTGTTCATAAAGCAACAGATCCAGATTTTGATTTAAATAAATTAGTACCTGCACCAACAAATACACCTGATGATGCTGGTCCTTATATTACACTTGGAATGTGTTATGCAAGTCATCCAGATACAAAATTTAGTGATGTTACAATTCATCGTTTATGCATTCAGGGTAAGGATGAACTTTCAATATTCTTTACTCCAGGAGCAAGGCACATAGGTGCTATGGCAGAAAGAGCAGAAGAATTAGGACAAAATCTTCCTATTTCAATAAGTATAGGTGTAGATCCTGCTATAGAAATAGGTTCATGTTTTGAACCACCAACTACTCCATTAGGATATGATGAGTTATCAGTTGCAGGAGCACTAAGAGGAAAGCCAGTGGAGCTTTGTAATTGTATTACAGTAAATGAAAGAGCTATTGCAAATGCTGAATATGTTATTGAAGGTGAAGTTATACCTAATTTAAGAGTACAGGAAGATAAAAACAGTAATACAGGATATGCTATGCCGGAATTTCCTGGGTATACAGGACCAGCAAGCGATCAATGTTGGATGATAAAGGTTAAAGCTGTTACACATAGAGAAAATCCAATTATGCAAACATGTATAGGGCCAAGTGAAGAGCACGTATCAATGGCTGGTATACCAACAGAAGCTAGTATTTATGGAATGATTGAAAAAGCAATGCCAGGAAGATTACAAAATGTATACTGCTGTTCATCTGGTGGTGGAAAATTCATGGCTGTATTACAGTTTAAAAAGACTGTTGCAAGTGATGAAGGGCGTCAAAGACAGGCTGCATTATTAGCATTTTCAGCATTTAGTGAACTTAAAAATATATTCATTGTAGATGAAGATGTAGATTGTTTTGATATGAATGATGTGCTATGGGCAATGAATACACGATTTCAGGGAGATGCAGATATTATAACAATTCCTGGAGTGAGATGTCATCCACTTGATCCATCAAATGATCCAGATTATTCTCCAAGCATAAAAAATCATGGAATTGCATGTAAAACAATATTTGATTGTACTGTACCTTTTCATATGAAAGAAAGATTTAAAAGAGCTAAATTCATGGAAGTTGATCCAAAGCATTGGTTATAAGGACGAAAGAAAGGAATATTAATAATGACAAAGAAGATTGTAGTAGCTGCAACAGGTGCAAGTGGAATACCAATTTTGATTCAATGTTTAAAGATGATAAAGGAAGAACAAGAATATGAATCTCATCTTATTATGAGTGACAGTGCAAAAGTTACATTGCTTCAGGAGACCAATTATTCTTTAGAAGATGTTTATAAATATGCTGATGAAATACTAGATCAGAAAAACATTGGAGCAGGTCCTGCAAGTGGTTCATTTAGGACAGAAGGAATGTTAATTGTCCCATGCAGTATGAAGACAATTGCAGGTATTAATAGTGGTTATACAGATAATCTTATATTAAGGGCTGCTGATGTAACAATAAAAGAGCATAGAACCCTTGTACTAGCGGCAAGAGAAACACCATTAAGTTCAATTCACCTTAGAAATATGCATGAACTTTCAAAAGTTTCATGTGTGAGAATTATCCCACCAATGATGACTTTTTATAATATGCCTGAGAATATAGACGATATGATATATCATATTGCAGCAAAACTTTTAGAGCCATTTGGCATAGAAGCAAAGGAGTATAGAAGATGGAAAGGACTATAGTGTATGAAAAGAACCTATCTTTTTCAAAAATTTCAATAAGTGTTACAAAAATTGGAGAAGATTATAATATCATACTTGAAGGTGGTGAAAAACCTCATATAGGATGTACTGTAATTTCAATTCCAAGGCTATCATTAATTGGTGATGGAAGTATAAGTTCGACATCATCAGTATTAAATGTTATTGGACATAAAGATGAAGAGGTATGCACATATGTTGCAGAAAAGATATGTGTAAATAAGAATGCTGTTGTTGTCTGTTGTGGTGGATTTCATATTGATAATATAACTCAAGATAGAATTAAGGAAGTAATAAATAGTGTAAGAGATTTGTGTGAAAAAATCATTTTGTAATTAATCTAAAATGAGCGATTTATGACATATTTATGCCACAATTCATAAAAGTATTTTTGTTACAATATTTATATAAATTATGAAAAACAATTGAGGAGGCTTAAAAATGATTCTAAGAAAAAAATGTATTTCAATATTACTACTAACGGTGTTAACTGCATCACTTTGTGCATGTGGAAATACCTCTAAATCAATATCAGATAGTAAAGATAATAAAAGTTCTTATTCAAGTACTTATAATCAAAATAATGAAGCTTTGAAGTTTGATACAGCAAAATGGAATTACGATGAAACAAATAATGTATATTGGACAATTGGGGTACAGTATTGCTCAGATCCAGAGAGTACTGATTATGAGACAATGGCAATTTATGTACCAGGTGAATATATGACTGGTACAAAAAACAGTGATGGAACATACACATGTGAAATAAATAAATCAGGAGAAGTTAATGGATATACTTCTGAAACAGCTCCAATTATACTTCCAATAGATACACCAGGATATAGTGCCCAGGCAGCACCAACTTCTTATAATTATGATTCTGCAGCAAGTTATCTAAAAGCAGGATATGTGTATGTTGTTGCTGGAATGAGAGGAAGATCCAGTCTTCAAGGAACTAGTGAAGATCAGGGATTTAGTGGAGGAGCGCCTTGGGGAGTAACTGATTTAAAGGCAGCAGTGCGTTACTACAGATTCAATGAGTCATTATTACCAGGAGATACTGATAGATTTTTCTCATACGGAATGAGTGGAGGAGGAGCTCAAAGTGCTTTAATGGGAGCAACTGGAGATAGTGAACTTTATTATCCTTATTTAGAATCCATAGGATCAGCAATGACTGATGCAGATGGAAATGTAATTAGTGATGCAATAGCAGGTTCAATGGATTGGTGCCCAGTTACAAGTCTTGATTATGCTAATGAGGCATATGAATGGAATATGGGTCAATATTTCACTACAGATACTAGAGATAGTTCTTCATTTAAATCTGCATTATCTAAAGATATGGCAGCATCCTTTGCAGAGTACGTAAATAAGCTTGGTTTAAAGAGCGAAGACGGAACAGAACTTACACTTTCAGAATCTGAGGCTGGAGTATATAATAATGGAACATACTATGATTATATACTAAATGAAATACAAACATCGTTAAATAATTTCTTAAGTGATACAACATTCCCATACACATATACACAGGGAAAAATACAAATAGGAAATACTGCTTCATCAGGTGGAGGAGAAGGAATTGATCTTTCAAGAAATCCAGGACAGGGTGTAAATAAAGATGGTCAAATGCCACCACAAGGGCAAAATGGAGGAAGAGGCCAAGGTGCAGGTATGATGCAAGGTGGTGCACAATTATCAGAATCAAAGACATATGAAACAGCTCAGGATTACATTGATTCTTTAAACAGTGATGGAACATGGATTGCTTATGATTCACAGACTAATACTGGTAAAATTACAAGTATTGAAGACTTTGTAAAACACTGCAAAGAAGCAACAAAACCTGTAGGTGCATTTGATTCTGTAGATTTAAGCCGTGGAGAGAATAATCTATTTGGTAATGGTCAGTCTACAGCATTACATTTTGATTCTGTAGAATCATCATTGTTATCAAAAAATGAATCAAATTATTCCCAATATAGTGACTGGGATTCTTCATATATAACATCATTTGAAGATGATTTAAAGTCAGAGGATAGCATTGGAACTGATATGCAGACACGTGTAAATATGTATAATCCTATGTATTATCTTTCAAGCTATTATTCAGGATATAACACATCTAAAGTGGCAAAATATTGGAGAATACGTACAGGAATAAATCAGACAGATACAGCTCTCACTGTTGAAACTAACTTGAAACTTGCACTTCAAAATTATGATGGAGTAGAGAGTGTTGATTTTGCAACAGTTTGGGGTCAGCCTCACACTACAGCTGAACGTACAGGAAACAGCACAGATAATTTTATAAGCTGGGTTGATGAATGCTTGAAGTAATGTGATTGTGGTGAGTGGAATGTAGATGATGAATTCAGTATATTAGTATTAAAATTTTTTAGATATATTATGGGAATAGAGGATTTGTAGTTTTTGGGGGATACGGGTTCGGTACGCCTCGCCTCCACCATGAAACCCACGAAAATCTAAAATTTGAACTGCCCCCTGTCAAGTAGACAGGGTAAATAATAAAAAATTATGCTACTAAAGTATGACTTCGATATTCTATTGGAGTCATACTTTTTAACTTTTTCTGTAATCTTTTTGTATTATAAAAATCTATATATTCATCAATAGCTTGTTCAAGTTCTTCATATGTATCGAATTTTCTTAGGTAATACATTTCAGATTTAAGTGTACCCCAAAATCCTTCCATCGAACCATTATCTATGCAACGACCAACCCTAGACATACTTTGAGTTGCATTAATTTTATTTAGTTTATTCTTAAATATTTTATTTGTATATTGAAAACCGCGATCACTATGAAATAGTGGCTTTGCGTCGGGATTATCATCTATAGCTTTATCTAATGTGTTAAATACCAATTGATTATTATTAGATGAACCTAATACATAAGATACAATACTATTATCACCTAAATCTAATATTGCACTTAAGTAAGCTTTTTTACCATTTGTTAGCTTAAATTCAGTTACATCAGTTAACCATTTTTGATTTGGTTTATCTGCATAGAATTCTCTATTTAATTTATTTTCTGCTGTTATTTGAGGAGTGCTTTTAATATAAGTTGCTCTCTTTTTTCGTATAACTGATTTAAGATTAACAGATTTCATTAAACGATAAATTCTCTTGTTGTTATAATTTTTGTTTAAAATTTTATTTATATTCATTGTCATGCGACGGTATCCATAGATACCATTTACATCTGTATATAATATAATTGAATTTTCTTTATCTAATTCAGTATCCTTATGGTTAAGCCATTTATAGTAAGAAGAACGTGCAATATTAGCTAAAATGCATAACTTCGCTATCGGATAGCAATTTTCTTTATTCAATTCTTTTATAGTTATATATTTATTTTCTTGCCTTATTCTTGAATTTATCGCCTTCTTTCTATTTGCTCTAATTTTTTTAAGAAATCATTCTCCATTTTTAAACGTTTGTTTTCTGCTTCAATAAGCTTTAATTGCATAGATAATTTTTCGGATTTACTAAGATTAATAGCTTCTTTTCGCTTACCGCGACGGTCTAGTAATGCCTCACATCCATTATTTTTATATTTCCTTACCCATGCATAAACCTGCTGGTAAGAAACCTTGAATTTATCTGCAGTTTCCTGATAATCATCATTATTCGCAATGCAGAATGAAACAATTTTAATTCTTTCCTCATAAGTAGTTTTTCGCCTATTAGTCATAATCCTATCTCCTTGCCTTTTACGAGATTCTTCTATATTATGACCATTATACTTCTTAATCCAATCTCTGAGAACACGAGGACATGAAATTCCATATATGTTACATATACTTCTTAAAGAACCTTTCCCAGCAAGATAATCTTCAACGGCCTTAAGTTTAAGTGAGTCAGAATAACATTTATTTTTTGTAGAAATTATTAAATTTAATTCTCCAAGATCATTATATATTTTTACCCAGTCGTAAAAGGTAGATCCATTAATTGAAAGTTCATCGCATATCTCTACGACGGATTTTTCTCCTGATAGATATTCCTTAATTCCTTTTAATTTTTCATCAAGAGAACATTTGTTTTTTCTTGACATAAAAAATACCCCATTTATAAAAACAGTTTTATTATTTTAACTGTCTACTATAAAGGGAGTATATTAAATTTGGATTTTCGTGGGTCTTTTATTTTATTGCATCTGAATTGGAATAATTAGTTAAAATTTACTCCCTTCAAACTTAGTTCCAACTATCATATTTTCACAATCCTCGTTAAATAAATAGAAATTTCATTAGTACATATCCTCCAACTTCCGGCATAAAATTTAACCTCACCAGTAAAATTTATATCTTGGCTACATCTTAGAACTGATTTTTAAAATACTATGTCTCCCTCATAAATATTATTTCCATTAACATCATTAATTCCTGTATATTGCATAAACTTTAGGTAATCTCTATCTATTAAATCTGTATTTACATTTTGGCACATATATTTAGTATTTTTATGCCATGCTCTAAACTTAATTTTCCTAATCATATTTTCCACATCTTTTCATTATATCCTTGCATAATATATGTTAATATTATTCTTATTTTACATCCATATACAAACAAGCGAGAAAAATTACATTATAATAAAATTTAATCTTAATAATATTTATTATTGAAAATTGTTTTCTTTTAATCAAGAAAGCAATTTTGATATAATAGTATCAAAAAAATGAAAATATAGATTAAAATGTAAAAAATATGTATAATAATATTCAAGTAAGAAAACATAAATTGAAAATATTTATTTCCAATATAATGTGATTAAATAAGCAAAAGGGTGAAGAAAATGAAAATAACCGAAATACAAGTTAAAAATTTTAGGATATTACAAGATTTAAAATTAGATTTGGAAGAAACTTTATCAATTATAATAGGTAAAAATAATTGTGGTAAGACATCATTATTATCTGTATTAAATAAATTTATAGGCGACAAATCATCAAGTAATAATTTCACATACGATGATTTTAATATTGAATTAAAAAAAGAATTATATAGTTGCATAAAAGATATAAACAACGAATGGGGGAAGCGAGAAGGAATTACATTACTAATTTATATTGAATATGTGGAGAGTGATAATCTTTCTAATATTAGTGATTTGATGCTCGACTTGAATCCAGATAATACGAAAGTAGTATTAAAGTTTGAATATATAATAGATGATGATAATTTCAATAAAATGAGACAAACTTTTAAGGAATATAAAGATAAGCATGTTGCACTATCAGCAGATGAACTAGGGTGTTTCGAGAATTTTATAAAGGTACATCATAAGAAATTTTTCAAAATAAGTAGAAAAGCGGTTCAATTTGATTATGTTGCTCAAGATATTAATTCAGACGAATTTATTGATTTAGATAAAAAGAAAGTAGATATAAGTAAAATAATAAATTTTAAATATATAGGAGCACATAGATCTATAACTAATATTGAAAATGATGGAACACTATCAAATTTATCATCAAAGTACTATGAAAAAACTGAAGTAAATGATTCACAGAATAAAGCGATAGATAAATTTGAAAATGCATTAATAGAAACAGATTCAAAATTATCGCTAGTATACGATGATTTATTTAAGGATGTGGTTGAAAAAGTTAAAAAATTTGGAGGAATGAAAAAAGATGAAACAGTTATTAAAGTTGTTTCATCTTTACAAAGAAGAGAACTGTTGAAAGGTAATACAACTGTTGTATATGATGACAATAGTCATTACCTTCCTGAAAGCTATAACGGATTAGGTTATTTAAATTTAATAAGCATGATTTTTGAAATAGAAACATTGTTAAGTGAATTTAGGAAAGACAATAAAAAAGAAATGAAACCAGCAGATGTTAATTTATTATTTATTGAAGAACCTGAGGCACATACACATCCACAAATGCAGTATATTTTTATAAAGAATATAAAAGACATATTGAGAGAAGGGAGTGATGGAAGTGATGGTAATAAGAATTTTGAATTGCAGACAATTATAACAACACATTCATCACATATTGTATCAGAATGTGAGTTTGATGATATTAAATATTTTAAGAGAAATAGTTTCAACAGCATAGAATCAAAAAATTTAAAATTACTTGAAATAGAATATGGTAAAGAAAAAGAAATGGGGAAAACACATTTTAAGTTTTTAAAGCAATATTTAACATTAAATAGAGCAGAAATATTCTTTGCTGACAAGGTCATCCTTATTGAGGGGGATACTGAAAGAATATTAATACCAGCTATGATGAAAAAGATTGATGAAGTGTATTCTAATAATGATGATTCGTTACCATTATTATCACAAAATATATCGATTATAGAAGTTGGAAATTACTCTCAAATATTTGATAAGTTTATTGCATTCATTGGTATTAAATCCTTAATTATTACTGATATAGATGCATGTAAGTTAATTGACGATAAAGATGATAATGGAGAGGTAAAAAAAAATAAAGATGGTACTGATAAACAAAAAGGACAAGCTGTTCCTGTAAAAGATAGCACATATACAAGTAATGGAGCATTAAAGCATTATTATAAGAAAAAAATAGAAAATTATTTAAGAAATGGTTTAGTAAAAGAGATTGATTATTTAAAAAACTTGGATAATAAAGATAAAATACTAGTAAAGGAAAATGGTGAATGGACAATGTCGCCAGATGGATATTTAATGATTGTCTATCAGGTTGAAGAAGTAAATGAAGATGGCGAGAGTTATAATGCAAGGAGTTTTGAAGATGCTTTTTTCCATATTAATCGAAAATTAATAATTAATAATAAAGATGGATTCAAAAGTTTAAAGAATATCAGTTATTTTGATAAAATAGAACCTTCAACTGGAAATCACATATATGAAAGCTACATGCTTGCAGAAAATTGTATACAGAGTAAGCCATCTTTTGCAATGGATGTTTTACTAAATAGTGTAAGCAATGATAAATCAAATTATTCAAATTGGGAAATACCTAAATATATTAAGGATGGCTTGTTATGGTTAAAGAAAAATTAGAAGCAGAAGTATTAAAAGTAATGGAGTCAATAAAAAGAAATGAAAATTTTTTACTTAGTGGGGGAGCAGGAAGTGGAAAGACTTACTCGCTTGTACAAATTATAAAAGAAGTAATCAATTTAAATCCAACTTCAAAAATAGCATGTATTACATATACAAATGCAGCGGTAAAAGAAATAGAACAACGAATTTCTTATAAAAATCTATCAGTATCTACAATTCATGATTTTTTATGGGATACAATTAGTCCATTTCAAAAAGATATGAAAGAATCATTATTAGAACTTATTAATGATCCAGAGTCAAAAATTAGAAATCCAAACGGTGATATTAAATATAGCAATGATTTTAGAAATGGTATTCAATATAAAGAATATGTAAGAATAAACACAGGTGAGATATCACATGATGAGGTATTGATATTGGCAAATTATATGTATAAAAAATATCCAAGGCTTTGTGATATAGTAAAAGATAAATATCAGTATATATTTGTTGATGAGTATCAGGATACATCTCCGTTAGTAATAGAAATATTATTGGAATCCTTGCAAAATAGTAATCGTAAAAATGTAGTAGGATTATTTGGCGATTTAATGCAGGCAATATATGATGAAGGTATTGGTGATGTTAATAAATATATAGAGACTGGAATAATCAATGAAGTACAAAAAGTACAAAATAGGAGAAATCCTAAGAGTATTATTGATTTATCAAATATGATTCGTATTGATAATCTTACTCAGCAACCATCAGATGATTTTGATGCCCCTAATATGAAAGATGGAAAAATTAAGGAGGGTAATATTAAGTTTGTGTATTCAAAAGATATAGAGATGAGAAAAGTATATGATTCTAGTTATTGCAAAACATGGCATTTCAATAATCCTGTACAGACAAAAGAATTACGATTAACACATAATTTAATTGCAGGGCAAGCTGGATTTTCTGAATTAATGGATATATATGACTCTGACCCAATTGTTAAATTTAAAAAAGATATTGTTGATGAAATTAAGAAAAAGAATATATCAATTAAAGATGAAGAGACATTTGATAATGTTATAAATCAATTAAATTTAACGTATAAGAGTGGCATTAATAAAGATCGTTCAAAAAAAGATGTGAAATTAGAGGATAGTACATTTAATGATTTATACAATATTGTTAAAGATTGGCCTTTTAGTAAAGTAAAAAATATATATTTTGATAAGGATAATTTAATTGATGATAAAAAAGAAGATTATATGGAAGAAAGGATAAGGGAGCCGAGAAGAGATAAACTAATTCAGCATTTGTTCAAAATACAAAATTTATTAAATTTCTATAAGAATAATCAATATAATGATTTTCTAAAAGCAACATCATATACAATAACAACAATTTCAGATAAAACGAAAATAAGAGATATTATAGATAAGTTCGATAATATTGAAAATGATACAATTGAATCTGTAATTAAGTATGCAGATGAACAGAATTTATGCAAAATTGATGATAAGCTTGAACATTTTATACATTATAATGATTATTTATATGAAAGAGTTAAGAAAGTCAAATATAAAGTGTTTAAAGAATTATATAACTATTTAGAAGGTTATGTGCCATTATCAACACAACATAAAATAAAGGGAACTGAATTTGATAATGTATTAGTTATTCTTGATAATGGTGGATGGTCAAAATATAATTTTGAATATTTATTTAATCCAGAAATCGTAGAAAACCTTAAAAATGATAAGAGAAAAAATTTTCCGACAATTTTAGAAAGAACAAAAAAACTTTTTTATGTTTGTTGTACAAGAGCTAAAGAGAATTTAGTGGTATATTATCCTAATCCAAATGAGGAGATATTAGTAAATGCAGAAAAATACTTTGGAAGGGAGAACGTAATTAATTTAGATAATGAATATAACTAATTTACGGTAGTGATTTGCCATTATATGTATGTTATCAATAAAAATAATAAGCATTATTTTAAAAATAGGAGCTTATTGTTAAAATAATGAGTAATTAATAAATAGCTTAATTGTGAATTAGAGGTTTAGCACGATATAAAGGAGCTGGAATATGGAATATATTACGAATGATGATCGGGTTTTTAAATTTTTAGAATTATATGTATATGACAGTATTATTTTAATTATTATAATGAGTATTATTTCTTATATTTTAATAGTATTACGAAATAAGGTATTTGATATTTATTACAGAAAAAAATTCGAATTAATATATAAGCCACAATCATTAATAAAGCTTTATAAGAGATATAAGAAATTATATAATTTTTTTAGCATTTGTCAAAATAATTTAGTAGGAATAAAATACTATGAGGAAAAAAATGTAGTTTATCAAACATTGTTAGATGAAAGTCAGTTTATTAAAATTATAGAATTAATATTATCATATTTTATTTCATCAAAATTTGCTATTACCAATATAATAATTACATTGTGCGTGTACCTAGTCTTATATCCCAATGACTTAGATATTAAACAATTAATATTTATAAATTATTTTGAATTATATAATAATTTAAGAAGTCAAGTTGATTGGGTTCTTAAAATTATACCTAGTGTGATTTTAGTAATTTCAATATTTTATGTTGGATATTATACAAGCACCAAAGCAAAATATAGAGCTGCGATTAAATTAGCAAATAAAGAAAATTTTAAAGATATAATAAATATTCATAGGGCATTGTATATAGAAGTAGCAAATTTAATTTATTATGGTTCTCGAAATATTAATAGAGCAGTAGAAATGGTATATGATGAGTCTAGAAATTATGCAATTAAAGATATGATAGTTGATTTTAGAATGAAGAAAATATCCTCGCAGATATATGATATAGAAAAAAATAAAATAACATGGAGATGGGATGAAATTGGGAGATACCCAGGTTATTTGACAGATCTTCCAGAAGGATTTGAAGAGATAGAGTGTTTAAATAACATAAAGAAAATATTAGATAAAGCTGTCCAAGATAATAAATATAAGGAATTGATAAAGATAGCAATATTTCACCATCATGGTGGTAATTTTACCAAAATAATGCTTAATGAAATTGATAAATTAGATGAAATTATGTTTACAAAATCAGGGATAGAAAAAATTATTGAAACTAAAGGAAATTCTTATGAATATAAAAAGTTGAAAAATATTTCTTTTACTCAAGAAAATTATAAAGATTATGAAACTGAGATAATAAAAGAGAGTAATAAATTTTCGAAACTTATTGACGACTATATTGTGACAGGTATTGAAACTCTTGTAGATTTAACCTATTATGTAAATTTTATGGACAACTTATTAAATAAAAAACATTTTAGAGACTTACTTGGTGCATTAGCAGGTTATAAAGAGTAATATATAGGGTATATAGAAATATTATAGGACTATAAATATTTTCACGAACTATTTTAACAATAATACCAGATTGATACTGAAATGAAATTAGAAATTAAATATATATTATAATGATGTAGTAAATAAGAAGCAATACTTAAAGTGATATGGGACTTTAAGTATTCTTTTTGTATTTAAAGAATACCACAAGTTTGACTTGTGGTTCTGGAAAGCTTTTAGCTATGAGTAGAAAGAAATAAACCTCCGTTGTAAAATTATAGTAGGTTTGCCGACCAATACTATAAAAACAAGGAGGTGTGTCCGTTAATGGACATTGATAGTTTATCACATAGCAAATGGAATTGTAAATATCACATAGTTTTTGCACCAAAATATAGGAAACAAATTATTTATGGGCAGATAAAAGCTGATATAGGAAGAATACTTAGATTATTATGAGAAAGAAAAGGAGTAGAAATTATAGAAGCAAATGCATGTCCGGATCATATACATATGCTTGTAAGTATTCTGCCTAAATTGAGTGTAGCTCAATTTATGGGATATCTTAAAGGTAAGAGTTCTTTGATGATTTTTGATAGACATGCAAACCTTAAATATAAGTATGGCAATAGACAATTTTGGTGTAAGGGTTATTATGTTGATACAGTAGGAAGAAATAAAAAAATAATAGAAGAGTATATAAAAAATCAAATACAGGAAGATATAGCTTACGAACAAATGAGTTTGAAGGAATATATCGACCCGTTTACGGGTGAGCCAGTAAAAACAGGAAAAAAATAAAGCACCTTTTAGGTGCAGCCGGTAAAGATTTTGCGGTCGGCAGACCGTTTCAACGTGCGAGTAGCACGGCCAGTAACAAAGCCTTATAGGCGCAGAGCAAACCACCCGTTTTCACGAGTGGTCCTGATTCTTTGCTCAAAAATAACGAAGGAGTTAAAGTTATAAGTCAAATTAGTAGATATGATTTGTATGATAGATATAGTCAGAGTTTTTATATAAAAGGGAGCTAACTAATATATAAGCTGGAATAAACTTTGACTTTCTTTGACCAACAAAGTATAATAATACTAAGATAAATAAAAATTTACACAGTAACCAAAATTCTTATAAAATAATTAAGAGATGGACAAGTAATAATTGAAAAAGTTCTAACTATAATTCAAATTTAGAAAGGAATCAGGTAATATGTATTGTTGTGAATGTGACGGATATATGGTAGAAAGAGAAAGTAAGTATGGTAAATTTTTTGGATGTAGCAATTTTCCTGTTTGTGAAAATAAGGTGAGGATGCATGAGGTAGATGAATATGTTAATTCAGAAGAATATTTAACAATTGCAAAAAAGAGAAAAGAACAAGAAAAAAAGATCGAAGCTGAATTTGAAAATTATTGCCCAAATTATGCTAGGAATGGGGATTGTATTTCAGATAAGAGTGATCCTTCTACTTATGGCTTTAAATGTACAGGAAACTATTCTGGTGATTATACTGGATGTAATAGGCAAGATAGAGATGGAAGGTAATTTTTTGCATAGTATTTTTAATGATATATTAAATTGTGTGATGTAAAGCTGATGTAAGTTCAAATAACAGTTTATCTTTTTACATGAAATTTGGCGATTGTGAAGGTTTCGTTAGCCTTTAATAATGAAAATCTAGATAATACTAATTTATTATTGTCTAGATTTTTTTCCTTTTATAAATATTTATGTAGAGGATTTTCATTTGTAATTACTAATAAACTAATTCTAATGTAAAAGGCATAGTTTGAATAAATTGGTGAAATATAGAATTTAATTCAATATTATATAAATATATGGTATAATTTATACTAGATTATATATAGAAAAAGGAAGTGCAGTATATGGAAAAGTGGGGATTTATAGAGTGGTTTGGAGTAATATCTGGTGCAGCGTCAATGGTATCATTAATAATGGCAATATTTATAAAAAATGATGTTGTGAAAATTAAAAATAATATAAATAATTCGTTCAATGATTCATCTGATACAACTTTTGGAAATGAGTCTCCAGTACAAAAACATTATGGACAAGGGAATAATAGTTATAAGGGTGGAAACTAAATATGTCTATAATGAACTTATTTAACAGAGATAAAACAAGTGGAGATAATTCACCAATACAAAAACACTATGGGGAGGGAGATAATAATGCATATTACTACAATATGGCATTGCCTATTTCTGTTTCACCATACAAAATTAAAAATGTTATAGATTTAATTTATGATAAGTTTGACATAATATTTGAAAATGAAGATAATTATACCATATCAGCAGAAAAAAGAATAAAACATACTAGAAAAAATGAATTGACTGGTATGAGTAGTACTTATTTTAAATCAAGAATTAAACCATATCTGTATTTAGAGAATGAATTAGATGAATTTCTGAAAAATAATAAGAATCGAAATGAAAAAAAGAAATATATTAGTATAGTTAGGGATATTAATAGTAAATTTGTTGCTTATAGCAGTAAATTTACTACTTTTGATCAATTGTTTGATGATATGCTAACTAGGTTTGAAACCGCTTTTTTAGAATCATATAAGGAAGATGAAAAAAGTGATATTATAGAGGTACTATTCGCATATATGTATTTTATATGTGATATACCTGAGGTGGATGATGAGGATGATAAAACCAGATAAGCATTTTAATATAGAAACATCTATTATTAAATTAGGGAGTATTGCTATTCGGGAATTGTTAAAAAGTAATTCAATTAAATTTAAAGATCTATTTTATTTAATTCTAGATGATTATGAAGATTTAGATTTTGAAGAGTTCATGTATTGCTTAAGTTTCTTGTATAGTATAGGCATTATTGAATTTTATAAGAATGATAGATCCATAAAGTTGATACAAAAAAGTAATATATATGAATTTTTTGAGAAAATTAGTTTTTACTTTCAAAAATATATTACAGGTAAAGATGGTGATATTTGTGAACATAAAACCGGATAAACATTTCAGTGTAGAGACATCTGTTATAGCTTTAACTTCAATAATAATTTCTGAACTTTTAAAAAATAAAATTATAAAATATGATAGATTATTTAATGTATTAAAAAAACATCATGGTGATTTAACGTTAGAGGAATTTTCATATTGCTTAATGTTATTATACTCTTTAGGTAAAATAGAATATTACAAAGAAAATGATGTGATAGGATTGATTAATTATGAAATTGAGTAAAATATATAGTTCTAATGATGAGATATTTTCACCAATTTATTTCAATGATAAATTAAATATTATTTTGGCAAGAATTACAATGCCAGAGAATAAGAAAAAAACTTCTCATTCTTTAGGAAAAACTTCGTTAGCTATTCTAATTGATTTTTGCTTGTTAAAGGGTAAAAATAAAACTGACTTTATGTGGAAGAGATATGATATTTTCAAGGAGTTTGATTTTTATTTAGAATTGTTATTAGATAATGGAAAGTATTGTACTATAAAAAGATCTGTAGATGCAAAGCAAAAGATATATATAAAAGTTCATGAAGAGAAACATTCGGATTTAACAGAATTAGATGCTAAAGAATGGGATATAGCAGAGAACATCACCAAAGCTCAAGCGTATTTAGATAAAGTTTTAAATTTTAATGTACTTGAGGAATATGGATACAGAAAAACGTTATCCTATTATATTAGGAGGCCTCAAGATTTTTTAGATGAATTTCAGTTAGCTAAAAATAAACTTTCCAAATCATATGAATGGAAATCTCCTCTATTAAGATTGTGCGGTTTTTCAGAAAATATTTTTAAAAGAAAATATGATTTAGATAAAGAGTTAGAAGAACTTATTAAAGAAAAAAAGAGAATTGAAAGGATTTCATTAAATGAATCAGAACAGGAAAAGAGATTAAAATTAATAATAAAAGAAAAGGAAGAAAAGTTATTAAAAATACAAAATCAATATGATAATTTTAATTTTTATTCAGCAGATATTGAAAAACCCAAAGAAATAGTGAATAATATTGATGACAATATTACTAGAATAGTAAAGGAGAATTATTACTTAGAAAGTAAAATAAATCATTCTAGAAATTCAGTTAAAAACTATGATGTTAACCTAGAGGATATTAAAAAATTTTATGATGAAATTAAAATATATTTTAAGGATGATTTAATAAAAGAATATAAAGATGTTATTGAATTTAATAAGAAAGTAACAGAGGAAAGAAATTTATTAATAAATGAATTGCTAAATGACTATTCCAATAAGTATGAACAAAATTGTAAAGAACTTGAAAAATTAAATCAAGAACGTCAAAAATTAATCCAATATATTAATGAAAATGAAATTATGGAAAAGTTTAAGATATTACAAAATGATATAATAAGCTTAAAAACAGAAATATCAACTAAAAAAGAGAAGTTAGAGTCATTAAATGAAGGAAATGCAATTGATAAAGAATTGAATGAAAAAATTCTACAGCATGAGGAAATTAGTAAGGGGATGAATTACTACCTTAATAACAACACTATATTTGAAAAAGAAAAAGATATTTTTAATAAAGTAATGAAAGAAGTAATTGGCGATATTGGATTATTAGATATTAAGCTCAATGGTAATAAGAACCCAGATTTTATAAGTGAAATAATAGATACAGATAGTAATAGTTTAAGTGCAAAAGATGAAGGAACATCATTCAAAAAATTAATGTGTTGTGCATTTGATTTAGCTGTGTTAATAGCTTATTCTAAAGAAAGATATTTTCATTTTGTTTATCATGATGGAATATTCGATGGATTAGATAATAGACAGAAGGATAACTATCTAAAATTAGTCGATAAAATATGTGAGAAATATGATATACAATACATATTTACATGTATTGAGGATGAATTGCCTCCGATGATAAATGATACAAAAAAAATCAACATTTTGCATGAAAATAAAGTCATAATACTAGAATTAAATGATAGCGGAGATTTAGGAAGACTATTTAAAATGCCCGCTTTTTAAATAAAAAAATTTATATGAAGTTATTTAGTTGGGATTTTTTAAAGTTTAGTTCCTCAATAATGCTAGTCAAGTATTATTGAGGATTTTATTTTTAAACAAGAGATAATAATGAAATATTTTTAGTTGTCTTTATTGGTAGGGGGAATGTCATAATTAAATGTATTTTTGAAATTTTTCTATGATTATCATTTTTATCCCTTTCAGATATTATAATAAATATCTAGAATATCTAGGATTTATTAGTCTAACACGAACATATCAAATAATGAATTAAATTCTAATGAACTGCCATATTTCGAACGGTACGTACGAAGGTGTGAGAGGTCAGAAAACAAAATAATTATTTCCCTCTTACTCAATTTGAAAAAATTTTCTTTGCATACAAGGGCTTGCATGATATCCTATTTGTATAAAAGGGATCTGCATCCAGTCCCTTTAAATTAAAATCTAAGAATATGGGGGAATAAAGCATGCCAACAATTAAGTTTTCATTAAATGATGAGTATTACCAGAAGTTACAAGAGATGGCGCAGCAAGATGGTGTCTCTGTTCAAGAGTGTATTAGAAACAGGTTATTCAATTTAAAAACTATTTTTACTCCTGCTGAAGCAGTGGATAGAGCAATAGAAAAGTATGCTGATGGTCACAACCTTTTACTCTTCCTGAGTTGTATGGAAAAGAATGCACAATAGAAAGAGGAGTTGCAGGAGCATTTGGCAAGCAGTTCTTTAATTATATTACAGATGAATGTGCAGAGAAGATTGAATTTGTTGGAATGACGAACTATGGTCGCCATGCTCAGTACAAAGTAAAATAGTAGGAGGCTTTATGAATAGAAGAATTAGAAGAGCTATACAGAATTACATTGCATTAAATGGACCTACTGACAGCAGAGTATTGATTGCATTACTGGCAAATCAATTTTCTACACCAAAGCAGAGGATTAGTGGAAATATTTCTTATATGGTATGTAAAGCAGGTGCACTTTCGATTATTAGAAATAAGCCAAACAGTATAGTGTATTAAGTTGTTGGCGTGCTGTTACGTTAGTGTTTATTAGTTGGAGGTGATGATATTTGGTGTTAGTATAAAGTAGTAGACACATTGAGTCGAACTAAGTAAAATAATATTTAGTTAAGAAAGGATGTGTCCATTATGAGTAAGGGCAGAAGATATGATCAGGAATATAAAGATATGATAGCAGACTTATATAAGTCAGGAATGAGCTTAGCAGAACTAAGTAGCGAATATGGTATTGCAAAATCAACAATCAACGGCTGGATTAAAGATGTGAAAGAAATTAAAGTAGATGAAAACGAAGTTATGACACTTAAAGAAGTAAAAGCTTTAAAAAAAGAAATGGCAAGGATTAAGGAGGAAAATGAAATATTAAAAAAAGCTATGGCCATATTTGCAACAAAAAATTAAATCAAGTAATACTATTAATTACATGACTCCAGATCAATGTGAATTATTAGCTAGAAGTGTAGCATAAAAAAATTTGACTTTTTGTGTCCAAAATATTGACATAAGACCAGTATAAAATTTATAAGTTACGAAATAATATATGTTTCATTATTTATAAAATATATATCATATTGAAATTATTTATTGTTGTAAATGAAACCTATATATGATATTCTTAGCTGAGAAAAGGGTGAAATTATGAATAATAGACATACACAAATATTAGAATTATTAACAAAAAATAAAAAAATGGAAGTGACAGAGCTTTCTGAAATTTTTCAAGTATCTCAGGTAACAATAAGGAAAGACTTAGGATTGTTAGAGGATAACGGATTCATTGTTAGAGAACATGGATATGCAACTTTAAATGATAGTGATGATATAAATAACAGGCTTGCTTATCGTTATGATATTAAAAGAAAAATTGCGAAACTTGCTGTTGATACAATTAAAAATGGTGAAACAATTATGATTGAATCAGGGTCATGTTGTGCACTAGTTGCTTTAGAAATTGCTAAAACCAAAAAGGATATAACACTTATTACCAATTCAGCTTTTATTGCTAATTATATTAGAAAGGAAGGAAGCATAAGAATTGTATTGTTAGGTGGAGAATATCAAAATGAATCTCAGGTTATGGTAGGGCCTATGACTAGAAGATGTGCAGAAGCATTCTTTGTTGATAAATTATTTATTGGAGCAGATGGTTTTAGAAAAGAAAGCGGCTTTACTGGTAATGATTATATGAGAAGCGAAACAGTAAAAGATATGGCAAGACAGGCATCACAAGTTATTATTGTAACTGATTCAGCAAAATTTCATCAAAGCGGTGTTGTTAATTTAATGAACACTGAATGTGTAAATTCTATTTATACAGATTCGGATATTCCTAATGATATTGAAGAGTATTTAAAGGAAAAGAGCGTTAAAGTTTTTAAAGCAGAATAAAAAAAGGAGTGTAGAACACTCCTAAAAGAAGCAATCAAGACCTTTATCTAGGAAGATTTTTTGATAATCCTTTAAATCTTCTGGATGAAGGGCTTTTTTGTTTTTTAAACTATATTGTCTATTTAAAAGGTCATATTTTTTTTCACCAAACTGGTGAAATGGAAGAAGCTGAACTCTTTTTGCACCAACATCTATTAATAATTTTGATAAACCTTCAGCATCATCTAATGAAGAATTAAAGTCAGGAATTACAGGAATTCTTGGTAATACTTCAATATTGTTTTTAATGGCCCATTTTAGATTTTCAATAATTAATTCATTATGAACATTAGTGCCTAAATAATGCTGATTACTATCATAGTGTTTTACATCAAATAATAATAAGTCTAACATTGAAGCTAATTTTTGAAAGATTTCTGATTTAATATATCCTGTTGTTTCAATGGCAATATGTAGTTTATGTTTTTTTAGCTCGCAAATTAGTTCTTTTAAAAACTGTGGCTGACTCATGCCTTCACCACCAGAGATTGTAATGCCTCCACCAGATTCTTCATAAAAAGGAATGTCCTGAATACACACATCTACAACACTTTTAATTTCTTTATATTCACCTTCATTTTCTAATGCTTTTTGAGGACAGATACTTGCGCATGTTAAACATCCAGTACATTTTTCGTGGTCAATGATTATTTTATCATCTTTATATTGTATAGCTTGACTTGGACAGGCATTTACACATGATAAGCAGTGAATACATTTAGTTGAATCGTATAAGATCTGTACTTTTTCCATCTGGGATTCTGGGTTTGCGCACCACTTACATTTCAATGGACAACCTTTTAAAAATACAGTTGTTCTAATTCCTGGACCATCATGAATACTAAATTTTTGAATATTAAATATTATACCTTTACTCATATTTCTTCTCTCCTTATTATTTGTAAACATTATAACATAAAAGTTATAAATTTACCAAGAAAATATTTCGAATGAAATTAAAATATATTTTTTATGAAAATAATATTGACTTTAAAATAAAAAATGATAAGATAAAAATATAAGATGAAAGTATATAAAGTTTCAAATGAAATAAAAGTTGACGATGAGGAGAGGGAGATTAATTATGAAAAATGTAGAACGTTTTGGTAGTTTAACATCAAGAATGAATGATTTTAGAGAGCAGGTTTTAGAAGAAAAACCATATATTGATGCTGAGAGAGCATTACTTGCAACTGAATCATATAAAGAAAATAAAAATCAGCCTGCAGTTATTAAACGTGCACTAATGCTTAAAAATATTCTTGAAAAAATGTCTATTTATATTGAAGATGAAACATTGATTGTAGGAAATCAGGCATCATCAAATAAAGATGCTCCTATATTCCCTGAATATACAATGGAATTTGTTATGAATGAATTGGATTTGTTTGAAAAGCGTGATGGAGATGTTTTTTATATAACAGAAAAAACAAAAGAAGATCTGCGTTCAATAGCACCTTTTTGGGAAAATAATAATTTAAGAGCAAAAGGTGGGGCACTCCTTCCTGAAGAAGTAAGTGTATTTATGGAAACAGGATTCTTTGGGATGGAGGGTAAATTAAATTCAGGTGATGCTCACTTAGCCGCTGATTATGAAAGATTATTAAAAACAGGGTTAAAAGGATATGAAGAAAGAACAAGAAAGTTAAAAGATCAGTTAGACTTATGTGTTCCAGAAAATATAGACAAATATCAGTTTTATAAAGCTGTTTTGATTGTTATAGATGCAGTAAAAACTTTTGCTAAGCGTTTTAGTGATCTTGCCAAAGAAAAAGCAGAAAATGCAGAAGGTAAGAGAAAAGAGGAATTACTTGAAATCAGTCGTATCTGCTTAAAGGTTCCATATGAACCAGCAGAAACATTTAAGGAAGCACTTCAGTCAACATGGTTTATTCAGTTGATTTTACAAATTGAATCAAATGGACATTCATTATCATATGGACGTTTTGACCAGTATATGTATCCATATTATAAACATGATATAGACAACAAATTAATAACTGAAGATGAAGCTTTAGAACTTTTAACAAATTTATGGATTAAAACTCTAACAATAAATAAAGTCCGTAGTCAGTCACATACATTTTCAAGTGCAGGAAGCCCAATGTATCAGAATGTTACAATTGGTGGGCAGACAACTGATAAGAAAGATGCAGTTAATGAATTATCCTATTTAATTTTAAAATCAGTTGCACAAACAAGACTACCACAGCCAAACTTAACAGTAAGATATCATAAAAACTTAGATAAAAAATTTATGGATGAATGTATAGAAGTCATGAAACTTGGAACAGGTATGCCGGCATTTAATAATGATGAAGTAATCATTCCTTCATTTATAGAAAAAGGTGTTAAAGAAGAAGATGCATACAATTATTCAGCTATTGGATGTGTAGAAACTGCTGTACCAGGTAAATGGGGGTATCGCTGTACAGGTATGAGTTATATGAATTTTCCAAGAATTTTATTAATAGCAATGAACAATGGTATCGACTTAACATCAGGAAAACGTTTTGTTGAAGAGTGTGGATATTTTAAAGATATGACATCATTTGAACAGCTTAAAGATGCATGGGATAAAGTTGTAAGAAAGTTAACTCGTATGAGTGTAATTGTTGAAAACTCAATAGATTTAGCATTAGAAAGAGATGTACCTGATGTTTTATGTTCAGCATTAACTGAAGATTGTATTGGTAGAGGAAAGACAATTAAAGAAGGTGGAGCAGTATATGATTTCATATCAGGACTTCAAGTTGGTATTGCTAATATGGCAGACAGTCTAGCAGCCATCAAAAAATTAGTTTTTGAAGAAAAGAAAATAACACCTGAGCAGTTATGGAATGCCATAATAGATGATTTTACAAGTGAAGAAAGTCAAAAAATTCAACAGATGCTTATAAATGAATCTCCTAAGTATGGGAATGATGATGACTATGTAGATAATCTTGTTGTTGAAGCATATGATTCATATATTGATGAGATGAAAAAGTATCCAAATACACGTTATGGAAGAGGACCTATTGGAGGCATAAGATATGCAGGAACATCATCTATCTCTGCAAATGTGGGGCAGGGTTATGGAACCATGGCAACACCTGATGGACGTAAGGCGCGTACACCACTTGCAGAGGGATGTTCTCCAGCTCATTCAATGGATAAGAATGGTCCTACAGCAGTATTTAAAACAGTTTCAAAATTACCAACACATGAAATTACAGGTGGAGTTTTATTAAATCAGAAAGTAACACCTCAGATGTTATCAACTGAAGAAAATAAAATGAAATTAGAAATGATGATAAGAACATTCTTTAACAGACTTGAAGGTTATCATGTTCAATACAATGTAGTATCAAGAGATACACTTATTGATGCGCAGCTTCATCCAGAAAAACATAGAGATTTAATTGTACGTGTTGCAGGATATTCAGCATTCTTTAATGTTCTATCAAAAGCTACACAAGATGATATTATCGAAAGAACAGAACAAACTTTATAAAATAAGAGGAGATGTAAATTATGAAATTTATCGTAGATGATGCAAATATAGAAAAAATAAAAAAAGCTTATGAGTATTATCCTTTAGATGGAGTAACAACTAATCCATCTATACTTGCTAAAAGCGGAAGAAAACCATATGAAGTATTAAAGGAAATAAGAGAATTTATTGGTAGTGAAGCTGAACTTCATGTTCAGGTAGTTGCTAAAGATGCTGAAGGAATGATAAAGGATGCACAACGAATCACAGAGGAACTTGGAAAAAATACATTTATAAAAATTCCATCTATACCAGAAGGCTTTAAAGCTATGAAAAAATTAAAAGCTGAAGGATTTAATATTACTGCAACAGCCATTTATACTTCAATGCAGGCGTTTATAGCAGGGAAATGCGGAGCCGATTATGCTGCACCTTATGTAAATAGAATTGATAATTTTGGATATGATGGAGTACAAATAGCAAAAGATATTCATGATATATTCAAAAAAAATAATCTTAAAACTGAGGTATTAGCGGCAAGTTTTAAAAATTCTCAGCAGATTCTTGAACTTACAAGATATGGCGTAGGAGCATCAACAATAGCACCTGATGTAATTGAAAAATTAGTGGAAAATCAGGCTGTAACTGCAGCAGTTGATGTGTTTGTGAAAGATTTTGAAAATCTTATTGGTGAAAAAAATAAAACTATGAGTGACTGTTAAATCATATAGGAAATGGCTGTTTTGATAACAGCCATTTTTTATGTAAAAAGTACATGAATTTTAGTATATATTTTAAATGAATTGTCACAAATTTAAATGTTAAATAAGTTATTAAGTAAGAAAAGAAAAAAATTCGACTTATATTCACTCAATATAATAATTATTATTGAAGTAAAAGTGTTTAAAAAGTAAAATTAAAATGAATTAGCATTTAAAATTAGATTTAAATTAAAGTGGAGTGATATTATGAAGTTTGAAGATAGGGTAATACTTAATGAATTGAAATTTACTGATACAGATGATCAGATTATCGAATATATAAGAAAGAATAAAGATAAGGTATTAAGTCAGTCTATTCAGGATACTGCTGAACAATTATACACAGTTCCTAATACTATAGTAAGATTATCAAAAAAACTTGGGTACAATGGATTTTCAGAATTAAAGTTCGAGCTTAAAAAAGAACAAGAAGGAAGAAACAGTAGTTCTCAAATAAGGTTTGACAGTGAAGAATTTATATCTGAAAATATAGTAAAAACTATGAATATGGTAGATAAAGAAGTTATTAAAAAGACAATAAAAAAAATAAAACAATCAAAAAATATACATTTGCTTGGAATGGGAGATTCTATATATTTCTGTGAACTTTTTGCAAAAAATTTGAAATGTTTAAATAAGAATGCAGAGTTTTTTAATTATAGGCATGACATGATTTATAATGTTGAAAAATGTAATGAAAAGGATTTATACATAGTTATAAGTGTAAGTGGAAATACAAAAGAACTTGTTGAAGCATGTGAAATCGCTAAGGGTAGAGGGGCATATATTATAAGTATGACTCATTTATGTGAAAACAGCATTTCAAAATTATCAGATTTAAATTTATTTTTCTGGGCACCTAAGAAGGTAATAAATAATTATAATGTTACCGATAGAGTTGGGATAATGCTACTTATCAGAATGCTCAGTGAATTAATTTGGACTGAGTAATTGTGTATTTATACACAAAAGTAATAACTTAAAATTAAAAATGTGAAAAAATAAGAAGATTCTATTTTTCTTATTTTTTTTTGATATTATATACATGTAAACATTAACAAAGGTGCATGGAGGGAAATTATTATGGATTTGAAGAACTTGACTAACGAAAATCTTATAACAATAGACTTGGATTTGAATAAAAAAGAAGACGTAATAAAATATTTAGTTAAACGACTATATGATGAAGGAAAGTTATCATCAGAAAAAGATTTTTATAATGCTGTTTTAGATAGAGAAGCACTTTCACCAACAGGATTTGAAGCTGGTTTAGCGGTTCCACATGGTAAAAGTAATGCTGTAAAGGAAGCTGCATTTGCAGTGGCAAAGTTAAAAAGGCCAATATCTGAGTGGGAAAGTGTAGATGAAAACAATAAAGTGGAGTTAGTATTCTTGCTTGCTATACCAACTAGTGAAGCAGGATCAACACATATTGAGTTACTAGCTGAACTTATGACAAGAATATCAAATGAAGAATATAAAAAATCCCTTGAGAATTCCAAAGACAAACATGAATTCTATAAGAGATTAGATATGACTATAAAAGAGGATGATATAAATGTCGATAAATTCGAAAAAACAATTGTAGCTGTTACTGCATGCCCAGCAGGAATTGCACATACATATATGGCTGCTGAGGCTTTAGTCAAAGCAGGTAAAGAAATGGGAGTAAGAGTACTTGTTGAAAAGCAAGGGGCAAATGGTATTGAAAATAGGCATACGAATGAAAATTTAAAAAATGCTGACGCAGCAATTTTTGCAGTAGATGTTGCGGTAAAAGAAGTAGAAAGATTTGGACATCTACCTGTATACAAAACAAAAGTTGCAGCGCCCCTTAGGGATGCAAAAGCAATAATAGAAAAAGCACTTAAACAAGCAGAAGATCATAAAAAAGGTACATTTAATGAAATTGAAGAGATAGAAGAAAAGGTGAGTTTTGGAAATGAAGCTAAAAAGGCAATTCTTACTGGAATATCTCATATAGTTCCACTAATTGTTGCAGGAGGAATGATTGCAGCATTTGCAACATTGATTGCACAAGGGTTTGGACTACAGGATGTATTTAATGCAGAAAATTCATGGTTATGGATGTATAGGAAATTAGGATCAAATTTACTAGGAACTTTAATGGTACCAGTACTATCAGCTTATATGGCATACTCAATTTCTGATAAGCCAGCACTTGGACCAGGATTTGCAGCAGGTGTGGCAGCAAATATGATTAATGGTGGATTTTTAGCAGGTATGGCTGGTGGTTTCATAGCAGGATATACAATTAAAATGCTTAAAAGATATATACCATCTAAGGGAACTTTAGCAGGATTCATTAGTTTTTGGGTTTATCCAGTTTTAGGAACACTTATTGTTGGAACATTGATGTTCTTTGTTGTAGGAAAACCAGTTACAGCTTTAAATCAAGGGTTGATTTCATGGCTTGGAAGTATGGCAGGAACAAATGCAGCATTATTTGGCGCTATTTTAGGAATTATGGTTTCATTTGATCTTGGAGGACCAGTAAATAAAGCAGCATATGCATTCTGTATAGGTGCTATGGCAGAAGGTATTATCATACCATATGCAGTATTTGCATCAGTAAAAATGGTATCAGCCTTTGGTGTGACTTTTGCAACATTATTATTTAAAAAATATTTTAATGAAGAAGAACAAGAAGTTGGAAAATCAACCTGGTTACTAGGTTTAGCAGGAATTACAGAAGGAGCTATTCCATTTATGATAGCGGATCCGTTAAGAGTTATTCCGAGCTTATGTATTGGATCAGCTATTACAGGTTCAATAGTGTCAGTATTTAATATAGGATTAGATGTTCCTGGTGCAGGAATATTCTCATTATTTGTTTTAAAAGGTCAGCCATTATTATTAGGAATGGGTGTATGGTTCGGTGCAGCAGTATTTGGAGCTGTAATTTCAGCAGCATTATTAGTAATAACTAGAAAAAGTAAATTAAAGAAACAATAATAAAATAAATATTATTAGGATTTAGTTTAAGAAGATAGTCTTTAAATGAAATACTGAATAAGTAAAAATTAAGAGGTGTAAAATGAAAAAAGTTCATATAGTTCCACATATGCATTGGGACAGGGAATGGTATTTTTCTACTGAAGAATCAAGAATTTTATTGGTAAATAACATGAAAGAAATAATGGATATGTTAGAAAATAATCCTGACTATCCTTATTTTGTAATGGATGGGCAAACTGCCATATTAGAAGACTACTTAGCAGTAAAGCCACAAGATAAAGAGCGTATTAAAAAATTAGTTGAGGAAGGAAAATTAATAATAGGTCCTTGGTATACTCAAACTGATGAAATGGTAGTAGGTGGAGAATCAATAGTAAGAAATCTTTTATATGGAATAAAAGATTGTGGTGAATTTGGAGATTATATGAAAATAGGATATCTTCCAGACTCATTTGGACAGAGTGCTCAAATGCCTCAAATATTAAATGGATTTGACATTAAACATTCTATTTTCTGGAGAGGATGTTCTGAAAGAAAAGGAACTGGGAAGACAGAGTTTAATTGGACATCAGACGATGGTTCAGAAGTAGTAGTTCAAATGCTTCCATTAGGCTATGCAATAGGTAAGTATCTTCCAACAGATATAGATGCACTAAAAAATAGAATGGAAAAATATTTTCCTGTTTTAGACAGAGGTGCAACTACGGAACATGAAATATTACCAAATGGACATGATCAGATGCCAGTTCAGAAGAATATATTTGATGTTATAGAAAAGTTAAAAGAATTATATCCAGATAGAGAATTCTTTTTAAGTAGATACGAAAATATATTTGAACAATTAGAAAAAGAAAGTAACAGAGACACAATAAGTGGTGAGTTTTTAGATGGAAAATATATGAGAGTACATAGAAGTATATTTTCAACAAGAATGGATATAAAAGCAGCTAATGCAAGAATAGAGTCTAAGATAACAAATATTTTAGAACCTCTTGCATCAATTGCATATTCTTTAGGGTTTGAATATCATCATGGACTAATTGAACTTATTTGGAAAGAAATAATGAAAAATCATGCACATGATAGTATTGGATGCTGTTGTTCTGATAAAGTTCATAAAGAAATAATGAATCGTTTCTTATTAGCAGAAGAAAAGGTGGATAGATTAATAGAATTTTATAAGAGAAAAATTACAGATGCAATCAGTTGTGAAAAAGCATTGGATAAGTTAACTATATTTAACTTAATGCCATATGAGAGGGAAGAAATAATCAGAGCACAGATAATAACTAAAATGAAATCATTTGAAATGGTTAATGATGAGGATATTAAGCTTGATTTTCAGGTAATTCATAAAGAAGAAATAGATGCAGGACTTATAGACCGTCAGATTGTGCATTATGGAAACTATGATCCATTTATGATATATACAATAGAGTTTAAAGATGTTGTGCCAGCTATGGGTTATAAAACATATTTAATAAAAGAATCTGAATTTATGATTGAAAAGGAATATGAAGCAGTTAATAAAATTGATAATGATTTTTATGAAATAGAAGTAAATGAAAATGGTACCCTTAAAATATTAGATAAGAAGATGAATAAAACTTTTGATAATGTTCTATTGATGGAAAATGGAGGCGATGAGGGTGATGAATATGATTTTTCTCCACTTGTAGATGAAAAATTAATATTCAATACTCATGTAAAGGCTGAATATTCAATAAAGAAAAATAAATTTAATAATGAAATAAAGATATCTTATAGATTAGATGTGCCTAAAAATATTGAATCAAGAAAAAATAATAATATAGATGGATATGTAGATTTTAATATAAGCATAAATGTTCCAAATGATAAAGCAAGAATTGATATAGTTTTTGATATAGATAATCAAGCTTGTGATCACAGAATTAGAACGTATATTCCTACAAATATTGCATCAAAATTCTCTGTATCAGACAATCAATTTGGGTATATCAAGAGAGATGTGTATGATGAA
The DNA here is from genome assembly GCF_006742065.1 of Clostridium butyricum. Lineage (NCBI taxonomy): Bacteria > Bacillati > Bacillota > Clostridia > Eubacteriales > Clostridiaceae > Clostridium > Clostridium butyricum. Next base: position 547,726 of record NZ_AP019717.1, read on the forward strand.
GCAATGGATGTATGGGAAAAAGAAGGATGGGATGAAAGACCAGATTCAATTTATCCTATGCTAACATTTGTAGGATTATCTGATGAAGAGCATGGTGTAGCGGTGCTGACTAATAGTACTAGAGAATTTGAGATAGTAGGAGAAAAATTTGATATTATTGCTATAACTCTATTTAGAAGTGTTGGATTCTTAGGCAAAGAAGAAATGGTAAGACGTCCAGGTCGTCCATCAGGAATAAAATTACCAACACCTGATTCACAACTTATTGGTAACATAACAATGGATTTTGCAATAGCAACCCATGAAAAGTCGACTTTAGAAACTAATGTTGCAAATATGGCAAAGCAATATTTAACTCCTATGGTTACATATAATAAAATGCCATATAATGCAATGAAATTAAATGATTCTGAAGTTATCACTCCTTATTCGTACAGTCTTTTAAAGCAATATGATGAAAATCTAGTTTTAAGTGTTATTAAAAAAGCTGAAAAGGAAGAAGGCTTAATTATAAGGATGTATAACCCCAATGAATATGAAGAATCTACTAATATTTTATTTGATAGAAGTATTAAAGAGGCTGTGAAAGCTAACTTAAATGAAAGAAAAATAGAAAAAATAAATATAGAAGATAATAGTATAAAAGTTAAATGCAGAAAAAATCAAGTTCAAACAATATTAATTAAGTAATAATTTAAAGAGTTAGATATATGTAATATTATGTCTGACTCTTTTAAGTATGATTGAAGAAAGATTAATAGTGCAAAAAGTATACAGAAAGCACTAGAAGATGGATATAAATCTGTTAAGAAAACTTCTAAAAATATAGTACGCTTAATAAGTACTACCAGGATAAAAAATTCTAGTAGTACTTTTTTAAAATTACACTAATCAGAATTAATGAGATTTTTTCTATATTGAGAGGGAGTACACCCCATCTTTTTATGGAATATCTCAGTATAATAACTTGAACCTGTAAATCCACATTGCAATGCAATCTCAGTTATTGAATATGATGTGAACTGAAGGAGTTTTAGGCTTTTTTCAAGTCTGTATTCTGTAAGATATGTAATAGGTGTTTTATTAAGAAAATCTTGAAATATGCTACAACAACTACTTCTACTCACATGTCCTGAAGCCGCAATTTCCTCAAGGGTTAATTTTTTCTGAAAGTTTTCTTGGATAAATCCAGTCATATCATGCATAGCTTTAAGATTCTTTTTTTGTAGGATACTTTTTGAATTCTTATCCTTAAGAAATTTATATAGGAGATAAATTAAAGAATGAACTATACTTATAACCTGCAGTTCAAAGCCATCTGTTTTTTCAGTACATAATTGATAGATTTCTTTTATCTTTTCTATACAATCTTTCTGCCAAAAAACAGATTGTCTCAAGATTGAATATGCATTAGTAGTATCATTAAATAATGTATCTAAATAATTATTTTTAATTATGGACAGCTGAGAAAATAAGTTGGTATTTAGTAATATACATATAAATTCACAATCAGAGCCATCCTTGGAATAGCCATAATGCATATGTTGTGAATTAACAAAAATACACTCATTTTCTTTTATATCATAACTATCTCCATTAATTGAATATGACATATTTCCTTTTAACATAAGCGTAAATTCTATGTCATTATGCCAGTGGTTGATAGCTGACATACCTGGATATTCTGATAATAAAGCTTTATTTGCTCGAATGGGGAAATCTATAAAATTATATGAAACTTTTTCAGATTTATTAGTAGATAAATTCATTTTTATCATAATACTCCTTTCATCTAATATATACGATTGTTATATATTTTAAACCTATTATTATATTTTTACAGGTAAATTTGTAATATTATTATAATATACTATTTTATTATTGGAAACTATAAATAAGATTCCAATAATAATAAAGAAAAGAAAAGGAGAAATCTTATGTCAGAAAAAAAATTATGTCCAGCTTGTGGAAGTAGTGAGATTGGAAAAGGGAAACAAATAGCACATGGAAGAATGATTCCAGTAAATAAAATTTTTACAGCTGGATCAAATGTTTTAGCAGATATATGCACTAGCTGTGGAAATATTTTATCACTTAAAGTAGAAGAACCAGAAAGATTTAAGTTATAGTGAAAAGGTATTGTAATTTTAATAAGATATTAAATTAGATATATAGGTTGTTAGTAAATTATTTATTTGAAAGAATGATTTTGGGAGAGTGATAATTATGAAAAATAACTTTATAGACATGCATATGCATAGTTTTTATAGTGATGATGGTGAGTTCACACCTTCAGAGTTAGTGAAAAAATGCCATGAGAGTGGTGTGAGAATCATGGCTATTGCAGATCATAACACTGTCAAAGCAATCGATGAAGCTATAAAAGAGGCGCAAAAATATAATATAAATTATATTCCTGCAATAGAAATTGACTGTACTTATAAAGGCATTAATCTGCATGTACTTGGATATGGAATTGACTATAAAAATGATATATTTAATAAGTTAGAAGAAAACATAGTAATTCAAGAAATTCAAGCATCTGAAAAGAAAATTGAATTAACAAATAGGCTTGGATTTAATATAAGAAAACAGCAGCTTGATGAAGTAAGCAAAAACGGCATTTATACTGGAGAAATGTTTGCAGAAGTCTTATTAAATGATGAAAGATATAATGATAATTCTATTTTAGAACCATATAGAGCTGGTGGATCAAGAAGTGATAATCCATATGTTAACTTTTACTGGGATTATTACTCACAGGGTAAATCATGTTATACTGAAATTGTTTATCCATCATTAGAAGAAACAGTTAGTTTTATCAAGAACAGTGGTGGACTTGCAGTTCTTGCTCATCCTGGAAATAATCTAAAAGGCTGTTTTGATATATTTGATGAAATGATTGATGCAGGTATTGAAGGTGTTGAAGCATTCAGCAGTTATCATGATGATACAGCAATACAGTATTTTTTAGACAAAGGAATGAATTCTAACCTTCTTATAACTTGTGGAAGTGATTATCATGGAAAGACAAAGCCAGCTATACAAATAGGGAAGACAGGATGCTTTGTAGATGAAACTGAAATTGAAAAACATCTTAAAAAGGTTGGTTTAATTTAAATAAAGATACTAAATAGTTTTTAGTGAATTTTAAAAGTTAAGCTTCAGAATTGCTATAAACCTACAAAAACCATAATTTTGATTTTTGTAGGTTTTTTGTTTTTATAAAGTTATATCGATACATATATTTACAAATAAATAATTTAGTGGTAATATTAACGAAAAGCAGTCTATAACTATAGACTGAGAAAGGAGAAAAAATATATGGGTATATCGAAGATTCCACAATCGGAACTTATTGTGATGAAAGTTATTTGGGATAATGAGAAAACCCTTTCATCTAAGGAAATAATAAATATCTTAAAAGAAAAAACAGGATGGAAAAGAACAACTACATTAACATTACTATCAAAGCTTGTTCAGAAGGAATTTATTAGTGCAGAAAAAATAAAATTATATACGTACTATACTCCTATAATAAGCAAAAAAGAATATCTTGAACTTGAAACAGAGTATTTTTTTACAAACATTCATGATAGGTCTTTAAAGAGTCTTATTACTGCACTTCATGATAATGATGAGATAAGTGAAGATGATATTGAAGATTTAGAAAAATGGATAAAAGAGAGAAAAGAATAAAATTTTTTAAATTAGATTAGATGATCTCGTATTTATAGTCTTGGGAAATTAATTTAAGTTGTTGTTTAATTTGAAAATAGAATCTAGGGAAAGAGTTTACAGGTTAAGATTAAATTAGATATGTATAAAAGAGATTTGAATAATATAGAAAGTTTGGAGGTGTTGTATGGCTGAAGTTATATTTTTTGAATTAATAAGAATTACTTTTATAGGTAGTGTAGGGATACTACTACTTCTTATGCTAAAAAAATTCATATTAAAAAAGTATACTAAACAATTCAATTATTATATATGGCTTGTGATTATTATAAGAATGTTGATTCCTTTTAACATACCTATTACATTAACAATGGACAAAGAGCCAGGAATTATAATTAATAATGTGATAGAAGATAGAAGTGGAATAAATGAGACACAAGATTACGAATATCCTCTAGGATCTCTACAATCAGATTTTCAAGACAACAATATAGAAAACGGATCGAAAATTTCATACTTTGATAAAAAAATAAAAAATATAGTTGCTCTACTAATGAGTAAGCATAAGCTGACTACTATGCTAGTATATTTGTGGTTGTGTGTTGCGTTAATAATTTCTATATATAGAATTATTTCATACAGAAAAATGAAAAATTTAATCTTAGATTTATCTTATAGTATGGATGAAAATAATTGTTATATAAAGTACAGGTGTAATAAAATGCTGTCTAAAATAAAATGTGATTTGATGAAAGAACTGAAATTAAAGCAGAATATAACACTTAAAATATCTGATGCAGCAAATATTCCATTTGGGATGGGAATATTAAAAAAATATATTATTATTCCAGCCAATAGCAATTTAAAAGAAGATGAATTAAGATGGATTTTAAAGCACGAATTAATTCATTATAAAAAAAGGGATTTGCTTTATAAATATATTGTCATAGTTGTAAAAACAATATATTGGTTTAATCCATTAGTTTATATTATGAGCAGAACAATTGAAAATGAATGTGAACTTTCATGTGATGAAGATGTATTAAAAAATCATGATTTTAATGAACGAAAAGAATATGCTTTGACACTTGTAAAGTCATTAAAAGACAATAATCAGAGAGTTTTAGGAATAAATCTGTCTACTGGCTTTGGTGATAAAAAACTATTAAAAGAGAGGTTTGAAGAGATGTTTAGTAAAAAGGCAAAGAGTGGAATTTTAATTGCAGGACTTTGTATTGTAATCTGTATTGCATCATTTTTTATAATATCTAATAGGAATTTAGAGGAGACTTCGGCTGATGATGGAAGAAGTAATTCAAATGTATCAGTTGATTCTTCAAATGATGAAATTGAATTATATCAATTAACTACTGATAAATATAAAGGATACTATATGGAGATTAAAGATCCTAAAAGGATAAAAATAGGATATAGCAATACAGGAGAAAAAGCAAAAACTGTTAAAGAATTTGCAGAAGAAAACAATGCAGTTGCTGCAATAAACGGTGGGGCATATAGTAGTGAGAGTTACAGTGAAGATGGGGCAACAGCTCCTGTACCAGTTCCATCAGGATTTGTAATAAGTAATGGAGAGTGTATTCAGGATTATTCAGAAGATGAATATGAGTATGGAGTATGTGCAATTACTGAAGAAGGTAAGCTTATAACAGGAAAATATTCCTTAAAACAGCTTAAACAGCTTAAAGTTAAAGAAGCAGTAAGCTTTGGACCATCTTTGATTATAGATGGAAAAATGAGCGAAATGACCGGAGATGGTGGCTGGGGAATAGCACCTAGAACAGCAATTGGACAGAAAGAAGATGGTACAATAATACTTCTTGTCATTGACGGAAGAGGTATTGGAAGCCTTGGTGCAACTTTAAAAGAAACTCAGGAAATAATGTATAAGCTTGGAGCAGTGAATGCTATTAATCTTGATGGCGGAAAATCAAGTACTATGTACTATAATGGAAATACAATAAATGAAACAGAAGGGCGAAAGATACCCACAGCAATTCTTGTTGAATAAAATAAGTATATTTAAAGACCACATTGAAGTTACATTCAATGTGGATTCTTTTTTGAATAGGAAATAAGGTGTTTAGGCTTTTATTAGTATTAACAGGTATAAGTTATTTGAAATTATAGTGATGTCTTTATATTTTGAATTAGTAACATAATTAAGTTTTTTGTTTAATTATATTTTTTTAGTATAAGTCTGGGAACTTTGATCTTAGAATTCATGAAAAATAAAAGTTAAATCATTCCTTTTTGGAATCAATTCTTATATAAGTTGAATTGATTTGATGCATATTAATTTATAAACTATAAGTATGATAGGTTTAATTGGTAGTAACAAAAATGGGAAACAAATGGTATTAAAATAATGTTTTAAAGGCGTTAGTTAGATGATGGTTAAGTACAATATAAAATTAAGGGGTGGCGAAAATGATTAATCCAACAGATATATTAAATGACTACTTAAAAGGTAATTATAAGAATAATATAAATGAAGAAATTGCACGTTATTTTATCGTATATTTAGCTGATATACATAATTTAAAACTAGCAGAAGTGGCAGAAAAATGCCATGTATCAACGTCAACGGTAATACGTTTTTGCAGGGAAATAGGATTTTTAGATTTTACAGATTTTAAAAAATGTGTTCAAGCATCAAATATAGCTAATAAGGCAGAAAGATATAGAAAATCCTTCTCTAAATCTCCTAAAGATTTAGAGTTTTATAGAGAGAGGATTTTTGAAAGAAATAATAAAATTATGGATAGTATAATGAGACTGGATTTAAATAAAATAGATAAACTTGCCAACGATATCTTCAATTATAAATATGTATACATATTAGGGCAAAGTCTTTCAACATTAGTTGGTGAATATATGCGTATACAATTGGTAGGGCTAGATAAAAACGTTATCACGTTATCGTCACCTAAGATGGATATTCCTTTAAGTTCTTCAAAAAAGGATACGTTAGGTATAGTTATAATACAATGTAATAATTATTTTCAAGATAGTAGTGGTATTATTTCATATTTAAAGGATAACTGTGATAATACATGGCTTATTACTAAAGAAAAATCAGAAGAAAACTACGATAAATATTTTCATAATACTCTCTTCATAGATCACTGTGAAGATATGATTATGGGATATCATCTTTTATTAAATATTTCAGAAATTATTGTTGAATATTGTAGTAAAAATTATGAATAGATAGATGTACAGATTCTGTATGTACAGGATCTGTACATCTATTTTTTTGAGAAAAAAAACCTGTTAATATAATAATGTAATCATTTTATAAATTCAAACTAATAAGTTGACTTTGTTTGAAAAGGATATCAAAAATAAATTAGTAATTGCAATTATACTAACAAGAATGATATTTAAAAATCTAATTTAGAAAGGAAAGCAAATGATGAGCAAGTTTTTCTCAGAAAATGTTACGGAACATATTATACGTATAGTATCGCCATGTCAGGTATGTATGTATTTGATAGTAGGCAAGAGACGAGCAGTACTTTTAGACACAGGATTTGGTTTAGGTAGCTTGAAGAGTTATGTTAAGACGTTGACAAGTTTGCCGTATGATGTTGTGGTTTCTCACGGGCATTTAGATCATGCAGGTGGGGCTGGAGAATTTAAAGAAGTATTTTTAAATAAGCGTGATTGGGAATTGGAAAAATATCATTGTACAAATGATAGACGTTTTTTTGATGTTTGTCAGGAATTAAAAGAAAAATCAGAGAATATTAAAAATGATTACTTTATACCATTTCGTATGCAGTCATATAGAAATATTGATGAAGGAATGGATTTTGATCTTGGTGATGTCTGCTTGAAAACGATAGCACTACCTGGACATACATTAGGCTCTTTAGTGTTTTTAATTCCACAAGATCGTGTTTGTATTACTGGAGATGCGCTTGGAGAGCATACTCTTTTACAATTCTCTGAAAGTAACAATATTACAGAGTATAGACATAGTTTGATTAAGCTTAATAAATTTAAAGATGAGTTTGACATTGTATTAAGAAATCATGGAAGCTATATTTCTGAAAAAGCCATTGTAGAAGATAGCATCGAATTATGTGAAGAAATCATTGCACGTAAAGATGCAGCTATTCCGATAACATTTCATGATGTAGAAGGTCTTATGGGACGATCAGAAATTCACACTGGAAAATCAGGAAATATAGTATATAATCCTGACAATATATAATAGTTGAAAATTCCTTAAATATTATAGATTAAAGCGTAGTTATTATATAGATAATAGGAGGAACTGAAAATGAAAAAGAATTATGATAAGCTATCAGAAATTATAGTAAAAGGTATCGGAGGTAAAACTAACATTTCAGCCTTAACACATTGTATGACACGTTTACGATTTACATTAAATGATGAAAGTAAAGTAGATATTCATATGTTGGAAAAAACAGATGGTATCATTAAAGTGCTTAATGCTGGGGGTCAGTATCAAGTAGTCATAGGAAACGAAGTTGGAGATGTTTATGAGGCTATTTGCTTAAAATATAATTTAGGACAAAGTAAAATTAGCAATAATTTTGATGCAAATAATATAAATGAGGAAAATAAGGGGATAATTAATAGAATAATGAATACTATTTCTGGTATTTTAGCTCCTATTCTCGGGGTATTAGCTGCAGCAGGTATTGTAAAAGGTCTTATATCACTTGGGCCAACTCTTGGATGGTTCACTACAGATAGTGGTTTATATATGCTTTTATATGCACTTGGTGATGGATTTTTCTATTTCTTGCCTATTCTATTAGGTTTTACAGCTGCAAGAAAGTTTAATAGTAATGAATTTATAGGTGCTGCCATTGGGTGTTCGTTAGTTTATCCAAGTATGGTAAATATAGCATCAATATTAAAAATTACTGGAACTATTTTTGCTGGAACAGCATTTAAAATGGATTATTATAACACGTTTCTAGGAATTCCTATTGTAATGCCATCAACTGGATATACTTCTAGTGTAATTCCGATTATTCTTGCTGTTTATGTAGCATCAAAAATTGAAAAGATGTGTAAAAAGAATATTCCGGCTTCACTTCGTGGTATTTTAACACCTTTAATTTCAGTAGTTTGTACTGTTATATTAACATATTTAATTATTGGACCAGTTTCAATGGTTTTATGTGGATTAATAGCTAATTTTGTGACATTCCTTTACAAGATTCCTGTTATAGGAGGGATTATTGCAGGGGCATTAGTTGGTGGTGGTTTTGGTATATTAGTTATGTTTGGTCTTCACTGGGTTCTTATTTCGCTTGGACTTTCTACAATTGCAATACAGGGTTTTGACTATATGATGGCATGTGGAAGTATTGGACCAATGATTGGTATGTTCCAGGGGTTAGCACTTTGTGTTGCTGCTCGTAAAAATAGAAAGGTATCAGATTTGGCAATTCCAGCAACTATTTCTCAAATTTGTGGTGTTGGAGAACCATTAATGTATTCTGTTTTAATTCCACTGAAGAAACCATTGTATTTAAATATTGCTGGAGGAGCAATTGGAGGAGCAATTCTTGGACTTCTTCAAACTAAACTTTATATGTTTGGTGGAAGTGGATTGTTCTCGTTTCCTAATTTTGTTAATCCGGTTTCGGGTCAGGTTACAGATTTAGTTAAATATGCAGTTTCAGTTTTAATAGCAGGTGTATTTACATTTATTGTTCAATTAATTATATATAAAGACAAAGATGCTGAAATTTTAAATAAATAAGATTACTTAAAAGATAAAAGAAAAGTTTGTAAATCAGACTTTCCTTTTATCATTACAATTGAGAGGAGATCATAAAGAATATGCTTATTTTTGATGATAAAAATTATAAAGTAGATACATGCAATATTGATGGTATTAGTATTAAATTCCGTTCATTTAAGGAAATATTATATTGTGAAAAACCAGTAGATTCTATACAGAAAATGAATATATTTGTTCCGGAAGTTTATTATGAAGGAAATACAATTAACGGATACTCATTGCATACAGCACCTATTTTTATGCCTAATACAGTGGGAGGATATATGCCTGGACCGGCAGATGAACCTGGAAAGGATTTTAAGGGAAGAATAAATTCTATTTTCAGAGCGTTAAAGCATGGTTATATTGTTGTAAGTGCAGGTGTTCGTGGAAGAACATCAGGAGTGAAAACCAATGAATTTTTTGTAGGAAGTAAAGCAGGAGAAATCAGTAATGAAAATGGAAAAATGGTAGGAAGAGCTCCTGCACTAGTAGTTGATATGAAAGCTGCTATTCGTTATCTTCGTTATAATAAAGGAAGAATTCCTGGAAATACTGAATGTATTGTAACTAATGGAACAAGTGCTGGTGGTGCACTTTCTGCAATAATTGGTGCTTCAGGAAATAGTGAGGATTATAATCCGTATCTTAAAGAAATTGGTGCAGCGGATGAAAGAGATGATATTTTTGCAGCAAGCTGTTATTGTCCAATTCATAATCTAGAAAATGCTGATGCAGCATATGAATGGCAGTTTTGTGGTTATAATGATTATCACCGTATTAAACATGTAAGAAGTGAGAGTGGTGTAAAAAATATTCAGATAGATGGTATACTTACAGAAAAACAAATTAAGATTTCTGAGGAATTAAAAAGGTTGTTTCCTAAATATCTGAATAGTCTTAAGCTTAAAGATTCATCCAATAATGAATTGTTATTAGATGAGAATGGTGAAGGCAGTTTTAAAGAATATATTAAAAAACTTGTAATAAATTCAGCACAGAAAGAATTAGATCTATGTAGCACATATAAAATCATAGATAATGCTGCTGTTTGTGGAAGTAAAATAGATGAACAGGAATATCTGAGTATTGAAGATGAAAAAGTTGTAGATATAAACTGGGATGGTTTCATAAAGAAAATTACTCGTATGAAAGTTGCACCAGCATTTGATGCACTAGATTTGAAAAGTCCAGAAAATGAGGAATTTGGAACTGAAGCAATTAAAGCAAAGCATTTTACAGCTTATTCTCAAGAGCATAGTGAAGTAGAAGGCACATTAGCAGATCCAAAAATTATTAAGCTACTTAACCCTATTGAGTATATTAATAATTCTGATACTGCAAAATATTGGAGAGTACGTCATGGTGCTTTTGATAGAGATATTTCATTGGCAATGCCATCAATTTTATCATTAACACTTGAAAATAATGGATATGTTGTAGATTTCTCTTTACCATGGGGCATTCCTCATAGTGGGGATTATGATTTAGATGATTTATTTGCATGGATTGATGAAATATATACTAAGTAAGAAAAACATGGTACAACTACAATGTTGTTTATAACAAATGACAATGAAAAGAAAGTTTAAGCTAACAAGATATATCAAGCATATTATGTGTCTATTGATTGAAAATACATAGTAATGCTCTGAGAAAAGGAATAAAAAATCAGTTATTAGAAAGATTAGATAGTTTATATAAAAGACAGAACTATCTAATCTTTTTTGTGTGTTATTTGTAAAAAATTTAAAATAGCTAAAGTAACTACTTGTTGTAATATTTTATATTTATGAGTGAATTATTCAACATTTAGTGTACAATAAATAATGTTTATTTATCATTAATATATGAGTTTTTTCTTAATTGTATTGGTGTACAGCCAAATTTATTTTTGAAAGTTTTATAGAATAATTTATAATTAGTGAAACCATGAGAATCTAAAATAGTGTTTAGATGATTATTTGTATGTATTAAATCATGATAAATATGTGCTAACCTAACTTCATTAAGATATTCTAAAAAAGTTTGTCCGATATATTTCTTGAATTTTCTACAAAAATATTCTGGCTGAAGGTGAGCAATATCTGAAATTTCTTGAATAGAAATAGCACGATTATAGTTAAGTTTTGTATAGTCAAGTACGGGTTCAAGCTGTGATAAAAAAATCATAGTTTTTTCTTTTTGATTTCCACCAATAATAATTTTGAAATTTTCACATAGTTCATATAATAATTCAAATACAAGGCTCGTAAAAAGTAAATGACTAAATTCTGAAGAATTAATTTTTAAGCTTTCCATAGATTTTAATATTTTTTTTAAGTTAACAATATTTTTTTTCTGATTTTCATCGTTTGAATTATAATTTAAATCAAAGTAATAATTTTTATAATCTGGGACATAGCGATTTAAAAGTGTTGAGGGAATCTGTAATAATATAGAAGTGTTTTTACTCATGCAGTGGGTTGAGTGAATAGCACCAGAGTTTATTAAGATGCAATCACCTTCTTTTAAATCGTATTTATTTTGCCCAATTTCAACTTTCAATTCTCCAGAGGTCAAATAAATAATTTCTATTGAGTTATGCCAATGACTTGCTACATAGTTTTGACTATCATCAAAAAGTCTAATGTACACATCAAGGTTTTCAGATGGGTATATAAGCTCATGAGTATAATTTTTCTTATCCACAAAATCAATCCTTTCAAATAGATTATATGATTTTTTATATAGAAAAACAAATTTTAAAAAGATAATATTGACTATTAAATTAATCAATAAAAGTACTTATGTTTATAAATGAAAATGTATACAATTGATGTATAGCTAAGAAAATATGATTGATTAGTACTAATAAGATTATTTTAAGTAAATAAATAAGTCAAAAACAGCTATTATTTTAATATGAAAGTAGGAGATGAGAATAGTGTATATAAACGGAGTGAATTTAGGAAATTGGTTGGTACTTGAAAAATGGATGAGTCCAACTTTATTTTATGGAACAGATGCTGAAGATGAATATTATCTTCCAAGAAGACTTTCTAAGGATGTTTATGAATCACGTATTAGAATACACAGAAGTGAATATGTAACAGAAAGAGATTTTGCATATATAAAGTCATTAGGCTTTAATTCTGTGAGAATACCAGTACCATATTTTATTTTTGGAGATTGTAAACCTTTTATAGCATGTACAGAGGAATTGGACAAAGCATTTAATTGGGCAGAAAAGTATGATTTAAGCATTTTAATTGACTTACATACAGTACCAGGTAGTCAAAATGGATTTGATAATGGTGGAATTTCAGGGGTGTGCAAATGGGCTAAAGAGCCTGAAAGTGTTAAGTTTACTTTAAGTGTACTTGAAAGATTAGCAATAAGGTATGGGGATAGGAAAGGTCTTATGGGAATAGAGATTTTGAATGAACCTCTTACTCCAAAGTTATGGGATATGTTTGATATCAAAAATAGATATAAAGCTGTAGATGAAAAAATGGCAGAAGAAAGTGGTCCTGTATCATTAGAGTTTTTACGTGAGTTTTATGTGGATGCTTATAGAATTATTAGAAAACATATGAAAGAAGATAAATATGTAGTATTTCATGATGGGTTTGATCTAAAGGCATGGAAGGATTTTATGCGAGAAGATGAATTTAAAAATGTGATTTTAGATACTCATCAATATTTGATGACTGCAGAGTGCAATAAATGTGAAAAAAATTTAGAAAGTTATGTTAAATATATAAAAGAAAATTATGAAAAAGATATTGAAGAAATGAGGGAGTATTTTCCTATTATCTGTGGAGAATGGAGCTTATTTAACTCTTATGGAACTGGTGTAGATACTCAAGGTGGTCAATCTCCTTTAAATGGAATAAATGCAGATAATGATGTGATTTCAAAGGAAGAAAAGAAAATTTTATACAGTACAATTGCTGAATCACAGCTTAATGCATGGAAAAAAGGTAATGGACATTACTATTGGAATTATAAATTACTTTTAGATACAGTCAATGAAAAAGGATGGATTGGCTGGGATAGCTGGGATCTAGGGAAGAGTGTAGCACAAGGATGGTATCCTATAGAAAAAAGGAGCGTGAATTTTAATGATTAAGAATCCAATATTACCTGGATTTAATCCAGATCCATGTATATGCAGAAAAGGTGATGATTATTATATAGCAGTATCTTCATTTGAATGGTTTCCAGGAATACCAATATATCATTCAAAAGATTTGAAAAATTGGGAACTATATACTCATGTACTTACTGATGATAAAATGGTTGATTTAAAAAAACTTCCATCTGCAAAAGGTATTTGGGCTCCATGCCTTACTTATTGTGAAAAAGAAGATTTATTCTATGTTGTTTATGGTGTAATGAATTCCATGAATGCAAGATATTTTGATGTTGATAATTATATAATAAGCGAAAAAGATATTAAAGGACCTTGGAGTGAGCCGGTATATATTCATTCATCGGGATTTGATGCATCAATTTTCCATGATGATGATGGAAAGAAATATATAGTGTCTCTTGAGTGGGAAACAAGAGAAGGATATGAAAAACCAGGTGCAATATGTATTGTAGAATATTCTCCAAAAAAGAAAGAAATAATAGGATATCCTCAAAAGATATGGTCAGGAGGAACAGATAGAGGATGTATAGAAGCTCCACATCTAACAAAACGTGGAGATTATTACTATATAATGTGTGCAGAAGGAGGAACAGGATATGGACATAGCGTCACAATGGGAAGAAGTAAAAATATCTTAGGACCATTTGAAAAAGATCCTAAAAATCCAATTGTAACTTCTATTCCAGGGGACTTTAACGAAAGACATGACCCAGACCATTTAAAACCTAAATATTTTAATCCCAAATCAGTACTTCAAAAGTCTGGTCATGGAAGCTACGTAGAAACACCATTAGGTGAAGTATATCTCGTGCATCTTACTGCAAGACCATTTGTACCTGAATTAAGATGTACTTTAGGGAGAGAAACTGCTATTCAAAAAATGAAATGGACAGAAGATGGATGGCTTAGAATGGAAGATGGTTCTAATTTTGCAAAACAATATGTAGATGAAAGTAATATTAAAGAGTATAGAGTAGAGAAATGTCCGGATTTTGATGACTTTGATAAGGGAGAGCTAGGACTTCAATATTATTCTCCAAGAATAATGCCATCTTCTTTTGCAGATGTTAAAGCAAGACCTGGATATGTGAGAATAAGAGGGCAGGAATCAAGATGTTCATTAAATAAAGTAAGCATTCTTGCAAGAAAATTAACATCAGTTTATGCAGTAGTTACTACTAAAATGGAGTTTATTCCTTATGTGCACCAACATAGTGCAGGATTTATAATGTATTATGATAATATGAATTATATTTATCTAAGGAAATATTACAGCGACACATTAAAACATAGTGCAATTTCTGTAATTCATCTTGAAAACGGAGAAAAGACAGAATTTATAAATACAAGAACAAGGGTAGAAGATTCTCCTATTTACTTTAGATTGGTAATTGAAGGAAGAAAATCACATTTTGAATGGTCTTATGATGGTATAAACTATAGTGTAATCGGAAAAATCTTTGATACGACTAAATTTTCAGATGAATATTGTAAATATGGAGAATTTACAGGTACTTTTGTAGGAATAACATGTGCAGATAGAGTGCTTCATAAACATTATGCAGACTTTGATTTCTTTGAATATATAGCTTATGAAGATAAAAATGTAGAGTAAAATAAGCTTTGCATTTACAAAAATAAGAATATTAAATAATATTTGAGCCTCAACACTAAAAATGGTACTTGACATATAAATTTTCAATAGCAAAATTGTGGAAGCCTTGTTGTTTAATGATTAATAATATGTTAAGTATACATTTTAGTTTAGGCATAGTTGAAAGGATGATTTTCTTTATGATGAAAGTTGCTGAAAATAAAAAAATAAACAGTGGACAGTTATCTATTTTTGAACGTTTTTCTTATGGATTTGGAGATTTTGGGTGTAATATAATTTACACTGCAATGTCTGTGTTTTTACTAAAATATTATGTTGATTATGCAGGTGTAAGTGCTGCAGCAATAGGAACAATAATGCTTGTCTCAAGAGTGTTTGATGGTGTGAGTGACTTGATTATGGGAATCATTGTAGATAGAACTAAGACTAAATACGGAAAAGCAAGACCATGGATTTTAAGAATGGCAATTCCATTTGCATTATAAGGGGTATTACTATTTGCGGTTCCAGTTTCATGGGGAACTTCTGCAAAACTTGTATACGTTTTTATAACTTATAATTTAGTTTCAACAATTATTTATACTGCTATTAATGTTCCATATTCAACCTTAAATGCATTAATGACTCAAGATCCATATGAAAGATCGATTTTGAGTATATATCGTAATCTTTTAGCAACTGGAGGTACATTAATAATTAATTCGTGTACTTTAAGGTTAGTATCATACTTTGGAAATAATGCAAGTGCGTGGACAAAAGCATTTGTAGTATTTGGGACTTTAGCATTATTAGCATTTTTTATTAATTTTTTTGGTACAAAAGAGAGAGTAACAGTTGCAAATTCGAAAAAAGAAGCTACTGAAGTTTCTATAAAAGAGGGGTTTAAAACATTATTTAAAAATAAATATTGGATACAAGTTGCAATATTACTAGTACTTATATTTATAGGAATGGCTCTTTCTTACGGATCTACAACATTTTATACAGAATATATATTAGGTGACATATACCTTGCAGATACAATAAATTCTGTAATGAATTTAGCTCAGATTGTATTCATGTTTTTAATAGCTGGATTCATAAAGAAATTGGGGAAGAGAAATGTAATGGCAATTGGATTTATAATCACAATATTTGGGACATGCATTATAGCTATTCCCGGAGTGGGATATATTGGAGTAATGATTTCAAGTATAATTCGTGGTATAGGTAATGCGTGTTCAGGAGCTACAATGTGGGCAATGCTTTCAGATACCATTGAATATGGAGAATGGAAAACTGGAAATAGAGTAGAAGGATTAGCAAATAGTGCTGCAAGCTTTGGATATAAAGTGGGGAATGGTTTTGGTTCAGCATTATTGGGGTGGATACTTGCTTTTGGAGGTTATATAGCACAATCTTCAATTCAAACCAAAATGGCACTGTTATCAATTAGACTAGTTTATATAATAATACCAATATCAATATATCTTATCATCCTGATAATTTTAAAGTTCTATAATTTAGATAATGAATTTGATGAAATAGTAACGGATTTAAACAAAAGAAGATAGATTTATAAAAATTTGTAAATTTAGTTTATGAATTAGTCAAACTTATATAAATTATTGGTTTTTAAATATAAATTTTGGTTAATAAACCATCTAATAAGACAAATAGAGCGTATCATCAATGTTATAAAAAGATATAAAGTAGAAGTTTAAATGCTACTTTATATCTTTTTTTTAATAATAGATTAGATGAGTCTTCAGTAAATAAAATCTAAGTTAAATAAAAGAATTATGTATGTGTGTTTCAATTTTAACAGACTAAAAATAGAGTACTTAAATTTTAATATTATATAAGATCATTTTTTACTAAATCTGTTAAAAAAATAAATTGTATTCAATAAATGTACAAAAATGAAAAAATAATGTATACTTTAAAAGTTAAATTATTATCAATCATGAGGTGGAAAAATGTATTACAGTGATATTGAAAAACTTACAAATTCATCAAAAACAAAAAAGGAAATGGCGGATAAAAGTATAGTCAAGTATTTTGCTAGATCTATTATGGCAGGAATATTTCTAATGCTAGCAACTATTCTTTCGTATACCATTGGTGCTGTACTTTCTAGTAATTATCCAGAAGCTGCAAAAATATCAGGAGCAGCATTATTTTGCTTTGCAATAATAGCTGTTGTTTTCTTTGGAGGAGAACTTTTTACAGGAAATAATATGGTTATGTTTATAGGGTATTTGAAAAAAGAAGTTAGTTTAAAAGATATCATGAAAATATGGATATATTCTTTTATTGGGAATTTAATCGGTATAGTTATATTTGCTTATATGTTTGCTGAGAGTGGATGCAATTTTGAAAGTATTAAAAGTTATATTGAACCTATAGTTTATGGGAAAATAAATCTTTCGGTAAGTCAAATGATTTTTAGAGGAATACTATGTAATTTCAGCGTGTGTTTAGCAGTTTATAGTGGAATAAGACTTAAAAGTGAAACTGGAAAAATAATATTAATGTTTTTATGTGTATTTACTTTTGTGTTGGCAGGTTTTGAACATAGTATTGCAAATCTTGCAGCATTTGCAATTGCGTTCTTTTCATTTGGAGGACTTCCTATGGTGCCAGTGTT
Source organism: Clostridium butyricum (assembly GCF_006742065.1). Classification (NCBI taxonomy): domain Bacteria; kingdom Bacillati; phylum Bacillota; class Clostridia; order Eubacteriales; family Clostridiaceae; genus Clostridium; species Clostridium butyricum. The sequence continues at coordinate 565,577 of NZ_AP019717.1, forward strand.
AAATAATATATTATGGGTAGTTGTTGGAAATATATTAGGTGGAGGATTGATACTTGGAGGACTTTTAGTAATCTCAAGTATAAAAGATAATTAGTGAGTGAATATTTTACATAATTTTAAAGATTCTGGCTAAATATTAGCATTAAATTGAATTAAAGCAAAAAAAATCATAGAAGTTATTGACAAAAAAAGAAAAGTAATGCATATTTATATTATGTGATAAAATTAACAAAGTGTGTAATAGAAATTGTCATATTAAGTTAAAATATATATTTATTATTAATATTGACAATACATACTAAGTTGAGATAATATTTTATTTGAAAATGATTTTCAAGTAAAAGTTATAATAGTTTTATGAAATGCTGATTAAATAGTACATAGGTTATTATGGGACAAGTTTAATCATCGCGACCCTTTTTTATTATAATCACTTAGCAATATTATAATTTTAAAGTTCCTAACCGATTCTGTAATAAAATCTGTGAAGGTATTTTGGGATACGCTGAGTAGTTGCAGTTTATTAAAAAATATCTTACAGCATTTCATAAAACATGTTAGAAAAATTAAGTTTAGCTTACACATAATTAATAATATAAATTATAAAAAAATATATATATGCACAAGGAGGACTAGACATGTTAGAAAATGAACAATGGGCTGGATTCGAAGGAAGGATTTGGAAAGAAGAAATCAATGTTAGAGATTTCATTCAGAACAACTATACACCATATGATGGTGATACAAGTTTCTTAGCAGATCCAACAGAAGCTACAAATAAACTTTGGAGCAGATTACAAGAATTGCAAAAAGAAGAAAGAGCTAAAGGTGGAGTACTTGACATGGAAACAGAAGTTGTTTCTGGTCTTACAGCTTATGGCCCTGGATATATTGATGAATCTTTAAAAGAACTTGAAAAAGTAGTAGGACTTCAAACAGACAAGCCTCTTAAGAGAGCTTTCATGCCATATGGTGGTATTAAAATGGCTGAACAATCTTGTGAAAACTATGGATATAAACCAAATCCAGAATTACACAAGATATTTACTGAATACCATAAGACACATAACCAAGGAGTATTCGATGCTTATACACCAGAAATGAGAGCAGCTCGTAGCAGTCATATTATAACAGGACTTCCTGATACTTATGGACGTGGACGTATCGTAGGTGACTACAGAAGAGTAGCTCTTTATGGTATTGATGGTCTTATAGAAGAAAAATCAAAAGATCTTGCTAACTGTGGCGATGGAACTATGACTGATGAAGTTATTCGTCTTAGAGAAGAAATTACAGATCAAATCAAAGCACTTAAAGATATGAAGAAAATGGCTGAAAATTATGGATATGATATTTCAAAGCCAGCAAAAGATGCTAGAGAAGCAATTCAATGGTTATATTTTGGATATCTTGCAGCAATAAAGACTCAAAATGGTGCAGCTATGTCAATAGGACGTGTGTCTACTTTCCTTGATATTTATATTCAAAGAGACCTTGATAACGGAGTTCTTACTGAAGATGAAGCTCAAGAATTAATTGACCATTTAACAATGAAATGTAGAATGGTTAAATTTGCAAGAATCACTTCTTACAATGAATTATTCTCAGGAGATCCTTCATGGGTTACTATAGGACTTGGTGGTATAGGTGTTGATGGACGTCACATGGTAACAAAGAACGACTATCGTTTCCTTCATACATTAGAAAATATGGGACCTTCACCAGAACCAAACCTTACTGTATTTTACTCTTCAGCGCTTCCTGAAAACTTCAAGAAGTATGCAGCAAAAATTTCAGTAGATACAAGCTCTATTCAATATGAAAATGATGATGTAATGAAGCCAGTATGGGGAGATGATTACTCAATCTGTTGTTGTGTATCTGCTACTCAAACAGGTAAAGAAATGCAGTTCTTCGGAGCTAGAGCTAACCTTGCTAAATGTTTACTTTATGCAATAAATGGTGGTATTGATGAAAAATCAGGTAAACAAGTTGGTCCTGAATACAAAGGAATCACTTCAGAATATCTTGATTATGATGAAGTAATTGCAAAATATGAACAAATGAGTGACTGGTTAGCTGATCTTTATGTAAATATATTAAACTTAATTCAATACATGCATGATAAATACTACTATGAAGCAGCAGAAATGGCTCTTATAGATACAGAAGTAAGACGTACATTTGCAACTGGTATTGCAGGTTTCTCACATGTAATTGATTCACTTTCTGCAATTAAATATGCAAAAGTTAAAACAATCCGTAATGAAGATGGTATTGTTACAGATTACGAAATCGAAGGAGATTTCCCAAGATACGGTAACGATGATGATAGAGCTGATGAAATTGGTATATATGTTCTTAAGTCATTCCTTGACAAAATCAAGAAGAGACACACATACAGAAATTCTGAACCTACAACATCATTACTTACTATTACATCAAATGTAGTATATGGTAAGTATACAGGTAATATGCCAGATGGACGTGAAGCTTGGACTCCACTTGCACCAGGAGCTAGCCCATCTTATGGAGCAGAAAAGAACGGATTACTTGCTTCATTAAACTCTGTAGCTAAGCTTCCTTATGAATGGGCATTAGATGGTATTTCAAATACACAAACAATTAACCCAGATGCATTAGGACACGGAGAAGAAGAACAAGTTGATAAACTTGTACAAGTATTAGATGGTTACTTTGATCAAGGACCACATCACTTAAATGTTAATGTATTCGGTATTGAAAAATTAAAAGACGCTATGGAACATCCTGAAAAAGAAGAATATGCTAACTTTACTATCCGTGTATCTGGATACGCAGTTAAGTTTATAGATTTAACAAGAGAACAACAACTTGATGTTATCTCTAGAACATGTCATGAAAGAATGTAATTTAGATAAAAATATAGCAAGAATTCATTCAATAGAGACTTTTGGATCTGTTGATGGACCGGGAGTACGTTTTGTTACCTTTTTAAAGGGCTGCCATATGAGATGTCAGTTCTGTCACAATCCGGATACCTGGGATATTAACGGCGGTGAGACAAGAACTGCAGATGAGCTTTTGTCTCAAGCTCTAAGATATAAAACTTATTGGAAAAAGGGAGGCGGCATCACTGTAAGTGGTGGTGAGCCCCTTCTCCAAATAGATTTTTTGATTGAATTCTTTAAAAAAGCTAAATCAAAGGGCGTTCATGTCACACTTGATACGTCTGGAAATCCATTTACAAGAGAAGAACCTTTCTTTAGTAAATTTAATGAGCTTATGAAAGTAACAGATCTTGTAATGCTGGATATTAAACAGATAGATGAAGAAAAGCATAAAATACTTACTGGATGGAGCAACTCAAATATTCTTGATATGGCTAAGTTTTTATCTGAAATCAATAAACCTGTATGGATTCGTCATGTACTCGTACCAGGTGGAAGTGATAATGATGAACAATTAATAAAACTTGATGAATTTATCAAGACTTTAAAGAATGTAGATCGTGTTGAAGTACTTCCTTATCATAGTCTTGGGACTTTTAAATGGGAAGAGCTTGGTATTGAATATCCGTTAAAGGATGTTGAACCTCCAACTAAGGAGAGAATAGAAAATGCTAAAAAGCTTCTTCATACAAGTGAATATAATGGGTATTTATCACGATAATTTATGCCAATTAAAATTAATTAATAAGCCTCTCATTTTGAGAGGCTTATTAATATTCGTTTAAAAAGATATTCTTAGAAACTATAGTTTATTTTTCAAAGTATATAAAAAGAATTAGTAAATAAAACTTTGTAATGAGATATAAGTAATATCATTAAGCTTAAAATTATTACTCATTACAAAGCAAAGTTTATAAATTTATATACAATCACTTATAGTTAACTTTTCTTATTATCTGATTTTTGTGCTTTATTGGTAGTAATATCATTGTCTACATTAGGTATTATTGCTTCTTTTATATCTGGCATATTTAATATTGAATTTTTATCCTGTGCCATATTTGCAAGTATCATGCTTAAAATACTTTCCATTGCATTTGGTGTTTTTCCATCAGCTCCACCCATGATTACTGTTTGTGGAACAAGTGGAGATTTGCTTATTTTTAAGGCTTCAGCAAAAGCAGTTAGAACACTTTGTTGTATTTGTAATTCTGACCCGCCATAAGCATCAACCAAAGCTTTGGCTGCAGTTCCTTTTGCTATACCTACCTTTGTTTCTTGCTCAGCAGTAGCTTGTGCAACTTCTTTAATATTAAATGCTTGCGCTGTACCAACTTTTTCAAGCTTGAAGGCTTCAGCACTTGCTTGTAATTCAACTTGTTTAGCATTTGCAGTTGCATTTAATTCAGTAGCTTTTGCGTTAGCAGCAGCCTCAGCTTCTTTTGTATATCTTGATGCGTCAGCTTCTTGTGTTCTTTTGTATTTATCTGCTTCTGCAAGTTTTTGAGTTTTTAAAGCCAACTGTTCAGCCAATCTTAATTCAGATTTACCTTTATTATCAGCAATTTCTATATCAATGCTTGATTGTGTAAGTGCTGCTTGAGCTGCACTTTTTGCAATAGCTTCATTTAATTCTCTTTGTTTTTCTGCTGATTTTTGTTTAGCTTCATTAGTTTTAATTTCTTCTAAAGCAACTTGTCTATCTCTTAATTGTGCTAATATAAGATCAATACGCTTATCTGTTGAAGAAGCAGCAGGCGTACCTATTAATACTTCTTGTAATTCTAGGTCATATAATTTGAATTTTTCTTTCATTTCACTTGAAGCTTGTTCTTGAATAGAACTTCTATCTTGAACTAACTCAATTAATGTTTTAGTCTGTCCAATATTTTTAAAATAACCTGCAATCATAGGATCAAGTGACTGTTCAATAAGTATTTTTATATCACCAAATCTTTGAATTACAGAAGAAGCTTTTCTATAATCAATGTTAAATACTACAGTTAGGGGGAGATTTGGCTCAAAAGCATCTTTAGTAATTAGATTAATTTCCTTTAAATTATCATCTAATTTATGATCACCTGATTGGCCACTAATCCATTTCAATATAACATTAGTGGTTGGAACAGGAATGATTTTACCTGCGTAAGTATTAAATGGATATTTACCTGGCATCATGGATTCTCTCCATATTCCTTTTTTACCTTGTTCAACAAGTTCTCCATGGGAATAACTTGTACCAGACACATCTTCTCCCTTATCACCAAAATAACTTACAACTACTCCAACATAACCAATATCTATTATACTTTTTGGAACTATATCAACATTTGCAAATAATCGATTGATAAAGTAAATTCCATCTGTTAATACTTGCATTTGTTTACCCTTTCGACCATTTGCAGCTAAGAATTTTTCTGGTTCTTGAAAGTTGTTGTGATAAAATTCATGAGTTATACCTTCACCAACTATAGGAGCAATAATAGCGCCATTGTCTGGAGTAGGGCCTTCATTTACAGTTACTATTCCGATTGTATCTTTATTTTTTATTGAATTATAAAATTCATCATCTTCATTATTCTTGGAGCTTGATATAACAACTGGCATAAAACCATTAACTCTTAAAAGGTCACTTCTCATTGTTTCAATTTGAGCTGATTCATCTTTTGAAGTAAATATAGAATGAACTTTATCCTTTGTAATTATTATAAATTGAGCTAAATTAAAAGCATAAGTACCTTCACGAAGGATTTGACGTTGAGGTCCTTTTTGCCCACCATTATTTAAAAAGGCTGTTACATTTTGAAAAGATTTGCATTCAGTAATTACTTTTCCTAGAGTTTGACCATCTTTAAGGCTTTCCCCAGAACGTGCAAAGACATAACCTATTTGCCCTTGGGGAATAGTTACTAATCTAACTTTTCTTACTCGATATTGAAATGGTGTTTTAAAATGAACTCCAGCTCTAAGAACATCTGGCTGATAACCAGCTTCATTTTTTAAAGCTATAAGACCATCAGATGGAACAGAACCTTTTAAGCTCCACCATTTTTCAACTATTCCTACTTCATCTGTACCAATTTTAGTAAAACCTACTCCGTAAAGAAGTAAACAAAGTATGATTATTCCTATGGCTACCATTATTAGAATTGATATGGTTTCTGAACTCATAATAACCTCCTGTTTCTAAATACATATAATTCAATTACTTGAATTATATGTATTATATTATTCTTTAACACAGGAGTAAATACTATGAGGTATTATTAAGAAAAAATTAATAAACCTAAAAATCAACCTTAAAATCAATATGAAGGTTGATTTCTTTTATTTTTAATAAGAATATACTGGTTTTAGAAAGGAAGGTAATAAGTTATGAAATCAATTATTGAAGTTAAAAACTTAGTGAAAATGTACAAAACTCATAAGGCTGTTAATAATATAAGTTTTGTAGTAAAAAAAGGTGAAATACTCGGATTTCTAGGACCAAATGGAGCTGGGAAGAGTACAACTATTAATGTTTTATCTACAGTATTAAAACCAGATGATGGGAAGATAAATTTTTTGGGAGAGAATATTAATAATAATATTTTTAATGTAAAAAAGAATATTGGTGTTGTACCTCAAGATTTAGCAATATATGAAGATATACCAGCAGAAAGAAATGTACGTTTTTTTGCTAGCCTTTATGGATTAAAGGGGAAAGATCTTGATACTAAAGTTAAGGAAGCTCTAGAATTTGTTAAATTATATGATAGAAAAGATGAGAAACCAAAAAGCTTTTCAGGAGGCATGAAAAGAAGATTAAATATTGCATGTGCAATAGCTCATGATCCAAAGCTTATTATAATGGATGAGCCTACTGTTGGAATTGACCCTCAGTCAAGAAATCATATTTTAGAATCTATACTCAAACTTAAGGAAAAGGGAGCAACAATTATATATACAACCCATTACATGGAAGAAGTTGAAGAAATAGCAGATAGAATAATTATAATTGATAATGGAAGTATAGTTGCTGAAGGTTCAAAAGAGGAATTGAAAGAAAGTATAAAAGATGAACGAATTTATAATATTTATGCTGATAATATTGAGAATCTCAGTGGAAACATTTTTTTTAAAATTGAAGGTGTAAAAAAGGTAGATATACAAAAGAATTGCATATGTATAACTACTTTAAATACAATTGAGAATCTTGATAAGATTATTTTATTTTGATAAATAGTGGATGTAAAATAAAAAATATTAATACAAGTATGCCTTCACTTGAGACTGTATTCCTAAATTTAACTGGAAGAAAATTAAGAGATTAGGAGATGAAAGTTATGAATTTATTTAAAGTAATAAAATTTGATTTGACAAACAGTTTAAAAAATCCTTCTTTTTTAATTGCATACATTTTCTTTCCATCAATGATTTTGGCAGGGTTAGGGTATTTAACAAAAGACAATTATGGTGCTTATAAATTTTCATCTATTGATTTTTATGGCATAACAATGGGAATATTTTTATGTTTATTTATTTCTCAATTGGTATCAAACTCGTTTACAGATGAGCTTATAAAAGCAGTTAATATAAGAGTTATATACTCTCCCACATATAAGGCATATATATATTTATCTAAAATAATCTCGGCATTTGCATTTGGAAGTATTCTATTTTCCATATTTGCATTGTTTGAATCTTATATTTTAAAAGTAAACTTTGGAGGAAATAAGAGTCCTTATGTATTTTTTATTATGATTTTATTTCTATTTTTTATGTGTACTTTGGGAGCATTTATATGTTGCATTATTCCAAATGGAGATGCTGCAAATAAAGTTATCACACTCATATGCTTTTTGTTTGCTGGGTTAGGTGGAGCTTTTATGCCTTTGGGTCATTTTGGAAAAAGTTTAAATATAATATCGTCATTATCACCAGTAAAAATTGTTTCAAAATGTGCGTTTGCAATAATATATGATAGTGATTTTTCAATGATTATACCAACGTCAACATTATTAATAATACTATCAATTATATTGATTATACTATGTCAAATAACTTTTAAACCGGAGGAATATATATAATGAATATATTAAAAATTTTCATAAACAACTGTTATAGAATTATTGAAAAAAAGAGTATTCTAATACTATCATTTATAATAATCCCAATAATGATAATTGCATCAATTATAGTATCAGATAATTCAGAGGCAGTGGAGCATATTGCTCTTGTATCAAGAGATTTTAATTATAGTATAAATAACGATCAATTAGATATTCATGTATTAGCTGAACAGCCAAAATTATATGAGCTTATTCTTGGAGATTATGATGCAGTGGTTATTGATGATGGAAATAGACAATTTAATATACAAACAATTCAATCAAAAGAACTAAAAAGTAATTTAAATGAGTATTTTAATCATAATGTTAAGGTGGATTTTTCAAAAGATAAAGTTAAACGAGGAATTGGTACAAATACTTTGGGATATTTGGTAATAGTAATCTTATTTGAGAGTATTCTTCTTATGGCTCTTTATCCAGAAGATAGAGAATGTGGTTCATTTAGAAGAATATTAATATCTAATGTAAAAACAAAAAATTATTTATTTTCTCAGTGTTTGTTTAACTTTGTTCTTCTTTTTGTACCCACATTTTTAACTGTTGTTATAATTAATAAAATATTTAATATATATTTGGGATTAAATTTAACAGTCTTTAGTTTATTATTTATAGGAATATGTATATTCTCAGTAGCTTTATCATTAGTGTTAACATCGCTTATAAAAAATTTAAATACATGTATAAGTATTTCAGGTGGTATGTACGCATTTTTAGGGCTTTTTTCTGGTTGTATAGTTCCATTTAATAATACAAGTAAAATATTTGATGTTGTTACTGATATCATACCAATAAAAGGATTTTTAATCATATCACAGGGTTTAGAAAATGGAATAAGTATTTCAATGTATGTTGAGCAAATTATTTATATTACTATTTGTACAGTAGTGCTTTATGTTGCAGGAATAATTATTACACAGAAAAAAGTAAATTTAGGATTATATTAGCTGGATATTTTAATTTTAAATTTATAGTTTATGGTAAGATTATATTAGATTATTTATAAAATTAATATTCTATCATTAGGTTAAATATTAAAAAGGTGGTTAAATGAAGAATAATATAAATATAATAAAAACAAAACTTATCATGCTAGCACCTAGAAAAAATTATATTAAAAGAAAGCATTTACTTGAAAAATTAAATGATATTGCAGACTATAAAGTTACTTTAATTAAAGGAATTGCAGGGAGTGGTAAAACGACTGCGGTCTCTATTTATGTAAGTGAAAATAATTTACAAAATGTAAATTGGATAAGTCTAGATAAAGAAAATGATGAGATTTATTCATTTTGGTATTATTTTTGTGAATCTATTAAAGAATTTCTTAGTAATGACAAAGTTTTTGATAGTTTTAAGGAACTTTTAACAAAAGATTCTATATACAATCTTATTGGGTATATAGTCAATGAGTTATCTAAAGTTGATGATGTCTTTATTGTTCTTGATGACTTTTATCATATAAAAGACAAACTTTTAAATTCAACAATAGAATATCTCATAACATACTCATCATCAAATGTTCATTATATATTGCTTACAAGGGACAATCCTATTCTTTGTTTAGGTCAGCTTAGAGCTAAAGGTCAGTTATTAGAAATTGGACCAGAAAATTTTAAATTTACACAAAATGAAGTAAAAACTTTTTTATATGATACTTTAAAACTTAATATAGATATTGATGATATTAATATTATATTTGAAAAATCCGAAGGATGGATTACGGGTATACAGCTTATGGCATTGGCTATAAAAAATAATACGGTAATAAATATTTCAGGAATAGATACTAGAAATGATTATTTGGTAGAATATTTTACTGAAGAAATTTTGAATCAACTTACCTTTGAAGAAAAAGAATTTCTTATTAAGAGTTCCATTTTAAATTATTTTAATTTTGAAATTTGTAATGAAGTATTAAATATAACCAATTCTGAAGCTATAATTAAATCTTTAGTTGATAAAAGTTTATTTATCACTTTAGTCGACAGACAAAATAATATCTATAGATATCATAATGTATTGAAGCAATTTTTGAATGGAAGATTCATAAAATTATCAAATGAAGTTCAGAAGAAACTTTATTTGAAGGCATATGAAGTTTATAAAATTAATGAAAATTTTGAAGAGAGTATTAATAATCTTTTACAAATCAAAGAATATGAACAAGCTGTATCTGAACTTAATAGTCAAATAAATAATTCAAAGGGATGGTATTATTTAAAACAAATACCAGTTGAGTATCTTAAAGATTATGATGAATTGATAATTCAGAGAGTTTATTATCATTTTTCAAACTTACAAATAGAAGAATGTAACAAAGTTATAGATAGCGTAACAATAGAAAAGTTACCTGTACTTAAAGTTTTTAAAGCAATCAACGGAGATAGAAATATTGATTTTTATGAATTAGATTCTATGGATATAGATAATTTAAAGTATAATAATGTAACCCAATGTATATTATATACATCTATATTATTTGTACTGATTTATAAAAATGATTATAATAAAGTTCTTAAATATTGTAATAAGTATTATGCTATTGCTAAAAAACATAACCTTATTAGTCTTAGTATATTTATAAAGGGTATGGAAGCTACAGCACTTGAAGACATGGGCGAGCTATTGGAAGCTTTGAATATATATAATGAAATTAGAAATATAATTTCAGATAATCCAATAATATCAAATCTTATTGTTTTATATCATTTTGGTGTTGCTGGAATAAACTTAAAAATGTGCGAAATAGAAAAAGCTAAAAGTGAAATAGAAAAAGTGGAATCATCAATAGTAATAAATAAAAGTATGTTTGCTATGCCAATATTATATCATGAAATAATAATCAAATTTTTAAGTGGTAAATTTAAAGAAACATTGAAATTATGTAACGAACTTAAAGTTAAAGATCGCCTTAGTTATGGATTTATTCTTGGCTATAAAATCTTTCTTGATGATTATACAGAAAGTGATTTGAATGAGTATATCAATTCTTATGAAGACGGAATTAGAAATAATATATCTTATTCTATTCCTGACAAAATTATATATTCTATAGCTGTTAATTTATACAATGATTCTGAAAAGGGGAGAAGATTATTGGATGATATTATAGAATATTGTAGGGCAAATAGTATAAAAACTTATTTAGTAGATAGTCTTATTTATATGATATTAATATTATCTGATGATTTAAAAAATAGTAAAAGAGAGGTTTTTAGTTATTTAAGAGAAGCTATTTATTATAGTATAGATAATAATTATTTAATGCCATATGTTTTAAGTGGTGATAAATTGTTAAAGATAATCATACTGATGAAAAATGATGAAAGTATAACCTTCACAACTAATGAAAGAAAGTTTGTTAATAAGTTATTTGATATAGATAAAATTAAAAATAACAGTAATAAAGAAATTTTAAGCAAGAGAGAAAAAGAAGTTTTACAAGTTCTTTCGCAAGGGTTATCCAATAAAGAAATTGCTGAAAATTTGAATATTTCACTTGCAACAGTAAAAACTCATATTATTAAAATTTATTCTAAATTAAATGTATCAAGCAGAGTGCAAGCTGTTGAAAAAGCTAAAAAACTTTCTTGGTTATAAAAATTAATACAAGGTCAAAATAATTAGTCATAAATTTACCATTTTAATCACGAATTTAGTTTTTTATTTTACAATATTCAGTGAAAAAATGGTTGACTTAGAGTTAACTCCAAGTGTTAATCTTTAATAGTAGAATAACTTTAAATATTCACGCAGAAAGGTGGAAACATAAATGACTATTTCAGAAGTTAGCAAAAAATATAATTTAACAGCAGATACCATACGTTATTATGAAAGAATAGGGTTGATACCTCCAGTTCATAGAAATTCAAGTGGAAACCGTGATTTTTTAGAGGAAGATTGTAATTGGGTCGAATTTATAAAGTGCATGAGAAATGCTGGACTTTCAATAGAAGCACTTATTGATTACGTTGCCATGTTTCAAAAGGGAAAGGAAACTATTAAATCAAGAAAGAATCTTTTAATTGAACAGCGTGAATTGTTAGTTGAAAGGATAGAAAGTATGAAAGCTACTCTTGAGAGATTAGATATGAAAATTGATGGATATGAAGAAAGATGTTTAGTTAAGGAACAAGAACTTTTTAAAGGTAACAAATAGTAAAAATTAATAATTTATCATTGGACATAAAATACCATTTTTCTCATAATTAATAGAGAAAAACGGTATTTTTTACTGATTAAATCCACTTTATTTCAGCGTCTTTTCTTGGTGCAGTTCTTTGGTATTTCACATCAGGGTATCCAATTACTAAGCATGTTGCTATTTGCTTACTATCTTCAATTCCAAGTAAATCTAATATTTCTTTGTTATCTTGAGATGCAACTACGAAGAAACCGCTGAAGAAAGTTCCAAGGCCTAATGCATCAGTCATAAGTTCCATATTAGAAGAAGCAAGGCCTGCATTTATTGGTGTTGGTGAAGTTACAACTATTGCAAGTGGTGCATTAAAGAATAATCTGTCATTTTTTACTGGATCTTTTTTGTATTCAGTATACATATACATCCATATGCGAGCATATCTTTTTAGACGTTCTGTTTCTTTAGTCAAACTTTTATCAGTTAAGCTAGCTAATATAGACTCACCTTTATTCTTTAAGCTTTCATAAGTAAGAGCTTTCAATTCATCAAGTTTTTCAGTAATAACTGTATAAGAAACATCTTGACTATTTGTTGAAGTTTGAGTAAATCTTCCTGCATCAATAATTTTAGAAATTGCATCTTTTTCTACTTTTTTATCTTTAAACTTTCTTACACTTCTTCTGAATTTTATGAAATTTAAAAGATTATCTGGATCTACTGAAAATGAATTCTTATCATAAGAAATTACTTCTTCCATATTATAATCATCTGTTGAAACTGCATTTACTGGGCATATAGCAATACAATGTCCACATTTCATACAATTGTTATTATTTATTTCTGCCTTATTGTCTATTAATGAAATAACTCTTACTGGACAGTCCTTGACACACTGAGAACATCCTATACATTTATCCTTGTTTACTTTAAACACACACATACACTCCTTTAAGTTTAAATTGACTTTTATATAACTAAAATTTATAATTTGATTATTAGTAAAAAATAATTATTTATTTAGTAATGAGATTATAACACTTATAATTATAATCTGTCTAATGGAATTTATTCATAAAACTATAACTAAAATTTATAGATTATTAAAAAATTATATATTAAGGTAAATAAGCAATATTATAATTGGGTATTGTTAAATTGTATGATACATATATTTTAATTGACAGTGACAATACTTGTGAGAAATTATCAGTTGATATTGAAATCACTATGTAATTAATATAGTGTACTTTTAAAATTTATAGTGCAATATATATTTAACATAATAGTATAAATAGGTAAATTAGGAGAGAAAAATGAACTTACAACAGTTAGAATATTTTAAAGTAATCTCTGAGACTAAAAATTTTACTGTGTCTTCAAATATTTTATCAGTAACTCAACCTGCTCTTAGTAAAGCTATATCAAAATTGGAACAAGAACTTGATGTAAAACTTTTTGAAAGAGATGGACGTAATATTAAAATCACTGAGTTTGGAAATGAATTTTTGAAATACGCAGAAAATGCATTAAATGAAATTGAAAGAGGCAAAGATAAACTGAGAGAAATGAAAAGTAGTAAAGACAGGACAATTTCAATATCATCTACATATTGTATAGGATCGACGTTTATACCATTTTTAATAAGTAGTTTCTTTAATACAAAAATACGTGTGAAATTTAATATAAATAATCAAAGTCCAGCAGATATGTTAAAAGATATAAATAATAAAAAAATTGATTTTGGATTTATGGCTTATCATGAAGAAATTAGCAGATATACTGAAATAGAGTCTGTATTAGTAAGAAAAGAGGAATATGTTCTTATAGTTCCCAAAAATCACTCTCTTGCAAATAAGGAAGAAGTTTGGCTTAAGGACTTGGAGGATGAATATTTTATTGTGTATAATGATAAAGCATGTGATAAGAAAATATCTTATTCAGAATTTATAGGATATACGCCTAAAATATCTGCAGAGCCTACTGAAGCTACCGTTCTTTCTGGATTAGTCGCCGCTGGAGCCGGAATTGCAATAATTATTAATACGCCTATTTTGGATACAAGCAGGCTTTCAGTTATAAAAATAAAAGATGATATAGGATATAAAAGTATTTATATGGCGTGGAATAAAAATGCATATATGAATAATGCAAAAAAAGAATTTAAAGACTATGCTTTAAAACTAATCTGATTAAAATATATGAAAGATAACAATGTGTATTATATAAGAAATGTATATATTTTAATTGAATATTAAAGATATAGAAATTTACATATTAATTTACTTTAGATAATAAAAGGAGCTTTATAATTATGAAATTTTATTTTGCACCTCTTGAGGGTGTTACTGGGTACATATATAGAAATGCATATGAAAAGTATTTTGGAAAAATTGATAAGTATTTTACACCGTTTGTGGCACCAACAAGCAATATGTGTTTTACATCAAGAGAGCTAAATGACATACTTCCAGAGCATAATAAAGGAATCAATGTAATTCCACAGATTCTTACAAACAACAGTAAATATTTTATTTATACAATGAATGAAATGAAAAACATGGGATACGATGAAGTTAATTTAAATTTAGGTTGTCCATCAGGTACAGTAGTTGCAAAAGGACGAGGATCAGGTTTCCTTGCTCATAAAGATGAGCTCGATAGATTTTTGGATGCAATATTTTCTAAAACAGAAATAAAACTTTCTATAAAAACAAGAATAGGTGTTAATTCAAGTGAGGATTTTAATGATATTATGAAGATATATAATAAATATCCTCTTGAGGAACTTATTATACACCCAAGAATACAGAAGGATTTCTATAAAAATACACCTAATATGGATGTATTTAAAGAAGCATTAAAATCCAGCAAAAATCCTGTATGCTATAATGGTGATATTTTTAATTCTCATGATTATAAAAGAGTAGTAGATGAATGTTCAGATATTAATGCTGTAATGCTTGGTAGGGGAATTATTACAAATCCTGGATTGATAAAAGAAATTACAGATAATGAATTTACTGATAAGAAGAATTTAAAAAAGTTTCATGATGAAGTTTATTTAGGGTATAAAGAAATTCTTTCTGGAGATAAAAATGTGCTTTTCAAGATGAAGGAATTTTGGTTTTATATGATAAATGTATTTGAAGAAAGCGAAAAAATTGCAAAGAAAATAAAAAAAGCAAAAAGTGCAAATGAGTATGAGGCTGCCGTATCAATGTTGTTTAATGATGTTGATACTAAATAAATTAATTTTTAAGAATTACTGTTTTATTAATATATAGTAACTGGGTTTTTGAATATAAAAAAATGTAAAGATATTTGAAAGTGATTTATATTACTAAGCATAATGAAAATAGAATATTTCATTTTAAACAGGTATATTGGATTAAAGATAAAATCCAATATACCTGTTTTAATTTTAAATTTATAGAAAACATGATCAATAGGAAAGAAATGTTAAATGTGAGTAAAGAGAGTGATAAGAAATTGATAAGAGGCTGTAAAGCATGTGTAAAATCTGTTAAAAAACGTTTACATTAAATTGACGATGAATTTTACTGGTGCTAAGATGCAAAGTGTTGAGAGAAAAATTATTAAATTAAAAAAGCAGTTATTTGTTTTGGGAGGTAAAAAACGTGGCAGAATTATTGCTTAAAAATCTGTGTAAAAAATATGAAAATAATTCATATGCAGTTAAAAATGTTAATTTAGAAGTTAATGATAGAGATTTTGTGATTCTTGTAGGTCCATCAGGATGCGGAAAGTCAACGACACTTAGAATGGTTGCGGGACTTGAAGAAATAAGTGAAGGTGAAATGTGGCTTGATGGAAAATTTGCTAATTATCTTGATCATAAAGAAAGAGATTTAAGCATGGTATTTCAAAATTATGCATTATATCCAACAATGTCAGTATATGATAACATTGCATTTTCATTAAAAGTAAGAAAGGTTGATAAAAAGACTATTAACGAAAGAGTAAATGAAGTAGCAGAAATAATGGGGCTAAAAGATCTTCTTAAAAGAAGACCAAAAGAATTATCAGGTGGACAAAGACAGAGGGTAGCGATTGCAAGTGCAATAATAAGAAATCCTAAGATTCTTTTAATGGATGAACCTTTGTCAAATTTAGATGCAAAACTTCGTAATCATATGCGTGTTGAACTGGCAAAGCTTCATAAAAAATTGAACAATACAATTATATATGTAACTCATGATCAGACTGAAGCAATGACACTTGGAAGTAAAATAGTAGTGCTTAAAGATGGAACTGTACAGCAGGCAGATACACCACAGCAGATTTATGATAATCCAATAAATGAATTTGTTGCAGGTTTTATGGGACTTCCTTCAATGAATTTTATTGAATGTACTTTAGAGAAAGAAGATGCAAAGTATTCTTTTAAGTTAGGAGATAAAAAAATAAATCTTCCCAAATTTCATAGCAGAGTATGTGATATAAATGGATATAAAAATAAAAGTGTTATTGTTGGTATAAGACCTGAATATATCTGTAACAAATTTAGCAAAGAAGATTTTAATGAAAAATATATAAGTGAAGTTCTATCAGTAAAAGTAGATATGTGTGAAATGCTTGGAGATAAGACAATAATATATTTTAAAATTGGAGACAATGAAATATCATCAATCATAAAAGAAAATTCAGATATAAAATCAGGAGATACAATAGAAATATATATTTATACAGAAAAAATATGTATTTTTGATAAAGAAACAAAAGAAAATATACTTTACGATTCAGTTAAGGGAGGTTTGACATTTGAGTAAAAATAAAAAATCTTTAATTGCACCTTATGGATTTATTTTACCAAGCTTAATTATATTTTCATTATTTTTATTCTATCCATTTTTTAAAACAATATATTTAAGTCTTTATAAGACAGATAAGATGGGGCAGCCAAAGCTTTTTGTAGGAATTGAAAATTATACAGATTTATTTTCATCACCTTCATTTTATAATAGTATACTTGTTACACTCATATTTGTTGGAATTGTTGTTATAGGAAGTATGGCATTAGGTCTTATGACAGCAGTATTGTGTAATAAATCATTTCCGGGAATAAGAGCATTTAGTACAGCATATGCACTTCCAATGGCCATAGCATCAACTTCAGCAGCGATGATCTTTAGAATTATTCTTCATCCATCTGTAGGTATTCTTAATAAGATTTTAAAATTAGATATAAACTGGCTGACAGATCCAAAGTATGCATTGATATGTGTTGCACTTCTTACTGCATGGCTTAATAGTGGAATTAACTTTCTTTATTTTTCTGCAGGATTAAGCAATATTGATGAATCAATTTACGAAAGAGCATCTATTGATGGAGCTGGAAGTATACAGCAGTTTTTAAAGATTACTCTACCAGGTTTAAGTCCTATAATGTTTTATACTCTTGTTGTAAATATTATACAAGCATTCCAAGCTTTTGGACAGGTTAAGATTCTTACACAAGGAGGCCCAGGTGAGTCAACAAATCTTCTTGTTTATTCAATTTATCGTGATGCATTTTTCAATTATCGTTTTGGAAGTGCAGCAGCACAGTCTGTGGTTCTATTTATTATTGTTATGATATTAACTTTAATTATGTTTAAAGTGGAAAAGAAAGGGGTTAAATATTAATGGAAGGTTATCTTAGCAAGCAAGATTCTAAAAAATCCATTATAGATGAGAAGGAAAGTTCAAATATAAGAGATATTGAAAATCTACAATATGTCATGAAAAAAAGACATAAAAGAAAACAATTTATGAGATCTACATTGAGATTATGTGCAAATCTTTTAGTTGTTTTAGTAGTACTTCTTCCATTGCTTTACGCATTAAGTATTGCATTAATGCCTTCAAGTGAGGTTTTTACAACAGATTTAAATTTAATACCTAAAAATCCTACATTATCGAACTTTAGTGATGCTTTAAGGAAGATTCCATTGTTTAAATTTGTAATAAATTCATTCATAGTTGCAGGATGTATTACACTTGGACAGATAATTTCATGTTCACTTGCGGCATTTTCATTTGCATTCCTTGATTTTAAAGGTAAAAATCTTTTGTTTATGATTGTAATGGCTACAATGATGATTCCAGGTGAAGCAACTATAATATCAAATTATCTTACAGTATCATCGTGGAACTGGCTTGATTCATACAAAGTATTAATAATTCCATATCTTACATCTGCAATGGGAATATTTCTATTTAGACAGTTTTATTTATCGTTTCCAATAGCACTTTATGAATCAGCGAAAATTGATGGATGCTCAAATCTGAAATTTATACGTTCCATATTAATGCCTCTTACAAAGTCAGCTATAGGAGCGATGGCAGTTTATACATTTATAAATGCATGGAATATGTATATGTGGCCTCTTCTTGTAACAGGAAGTGATAATATGCGTACGGTACAGATTGGAATAAGCATGCTTAACAGCGTTGATGCTCAGTCAATAACAATGATGATCGCAGGGGTTGTAATGATAATAATACCATCATTATTAATATTTATATTAGGCCAGAAACAACTTATTCGTGGTATGTTCTCTGGAGCAGTTAAGGGTTAAATAATATTATTTATATAAAAACTTATAATTTTCTTATTTTGAAAGGGGAAAAAATAAAAATGAAGTTTAAAAAACTATTATCAGTAGCATTATGTACAGCAATTGGAATAGGAGTGCTTGCTGGATGTGGACAAAGTTCTCAAAGTACAGCAGGAAAGCCAGCAGAGTCATCTAACGCAAAAACTACAATTACTTTCTGGCATTCTATGGGAGGGGTAAATGGTGAAGCCTTAACTCATCTTGTAGACAAATTCAATAGTGAAAATGATAAGGGAATTCATGTTGATGCGCAATATCAAGGGGAATATGATGATTCAATAAATAAACTTAAAAGTGCTCAGCTTGGAAATATGGGTGCTGATGTAGTACAAATTTATGATATTGGGACTAGATTTATGATAGATTCAGGCTGGATAGTGCCAATGCAAGAGTTGATTGATAAAGATAAATATGATATTTCAAAAATTGAACCGAATATAGCTGCATACTATACAGTAGATAACAAGTTATATTCAATGCCTTTCAATTCATCAACACCAATATTATATTACAATAAGGATATGTTCAGTAAGGCAGGAATAGATAAGGCACCTGAAAGCTTCCCACAAATAGAAAGTGTTTCAAGTGATTTAACTAGCAAGGGAGGAGCTCAAAATGCTATTTCTCTTGGAATTTATGGGTGGTTCTTTGAACAATTTATCTGTAAGCAAGGACTTCAATATGCAGATAATGGGAATGGAAGAACTGGTGCAGCTGATGCTGTTGATTTTGATAAAAATGGTTCTGCATTAAATATCTTAACTGCATGGAAGAGTCTTTATGATAAAGGATGTACAGCAAATGTAGGACGTGGAGGAGATGCTGGAATTGCTGATTTTTCAGCGGGTAAATCTGCAATGACTTTAGGATCAACTGCTTCTTTAAAACAAATTCTTCAAGATGTTAATGGTAAATTTGAAGTTGGTACTGCATATTTCCCAAGTGTTGTAGATGGCTCAAAAGGTGGAGTTTCTATTGGAGGTGCTTCATTATGGGCATTAGATAATAAAGATGAAACTAAAAAAGATGCTTCATGGGAATTCATTAAATTCTTGATTTCTCCAGAATCTCAAGCATACTGGAATGCTAATACAGGTTATTTCCCAGTTACAACAGATGCTCAAAATGAACAGGTATTTAAAGATAACATTAAACAATACCCTCAATTTGAAACTGCAATAGATCAGCTTCATGCTTCATCTCCAGAATATGCTGGTGCATTATTAAGTGTATTCCCAGAAGCAAGACAGATAATAGAAACTGAAATTGAAAATATGATTAATGGAAAATCATCACCAGAAGAAACTGTAAAATCTATGGCTGATAGTATAAATAAATCAATTGAAGAGTACAATAAAATTAATGGTTAATATTAAGAAGTTATAGTCTAGTGCATAAAAAACATAGCATATTTATAAATACAAAGAAGCTTTATCAAGTAAAGAAATTATCTTGGTAAAGCTTCTTTATATTTAGGTTACTATCTAAAAAATTATAGTATAAAAGATAATACAGAAATAAATTTTAGCTTTATTAGTTTTAGAAAAATCTGTATATTTAATTTGTGAGAATAAGAAAGGAGGATGTCAATGATGATTAATTGTATGAAAAGAATAAATAAGTTTTTTAGAGGTGTTATAAAAAACACAGAATGAAATATTTGTGAGGGATAGTGAAATTTAAAATGAAAAAATTATTTGAAATAATAAAAAAACGTATGTTAAATCTATGGGGATATGAATTTAAAGGTTCAGTTAGAACTATAAATAATCTGGAAAGTTATGTTTATGAGAAAACAAAATACAATGCTGATATTATAAATAGAAGAATATTGAAATAATGTAATTTTGTGATATAATAGAGAAATATGGATTAAGTGAAAGGAGGCAATTAAAATGTGCAAATTAGAAATGTATATAATTAATAAAAGTTATAGGGGATTGTCTCTTTAGAAATTACTGAAAGTTAATCGCCTAGTATATTTTATTAATTTATAAACTTAGATATGAAACGAATTCTAAGGGGTTGATATAATGAAATATGCAAAGGCCAAGGAAATACTGCCACAAGCATTAATACAAGAAATTCAAAAGTATATACAAGGCCAGTATTTATACATTCCTAAAGATGAGAGCGAAAAAAAATCTTGGGGTGAAAATTCTGGCTCTAAAGAAGATACTGCAACAAGAAACATTGAGATTAAAAAGAAGTTTTTACAAGGCATCAGTAAGGAAGTACTTGCAGAAATGTATTGTTTATCTGTATCTAGTATAAAAAAAATAGTATATTAATATAAGTTAAAGTGGTGCTTTATAAGGCACCACTTTAATTTATATTATAAACATTACTAGTTAAATTTAAAGTATAAGATTTTATAGTTAGATATACATTTATTTTGAATTTAATAAATTTTTATTAGAATTGTTTCCATATGAAACTTGTGCTGATTTTATTAATAAATTAACTGGCAAAACTAAAAGAACAGCTATACAAATAACACCTTCAGCAAGGCCAAGTAATCCATTGACACTTAGGGAATAAATCCAAGGAGATACACCATCAGGTGCAAAACTTCCAAAGAAAACTACACCAGAAATAAAATGAAAGAAGTATCTTGAGAATACAGCTATAACAGCACCTAAAATTCTTTTGTTAGGAAAGAAACCAGCCAAACCTAAAGATAAGTATGGTAATGGATAATCAAATAAAACTTGGATAGGATGCAACATATATGGATTAAAGAATAGTGAAAGTATTCCAAATAAAAATCCTGTAAGCATTCCTACTAAAGGGCCATAAATATAAGATATAAGAATGATTGGGACCATAGAAGCTAATGTAACACCACCACCTTGAGGAAAATGATAAATTTTAAGCAAATCTAAAATTGTAGTAAGTGCAAGAGTTAGTCCTATCATAGCACTCATTTTAGGATTAAACTTTATGTTTTTAGCTTTGATTAAGAGAAGTAGTATTATGCCAAAGGCAATTAAAGTTAAGATTGATACTGGGTTTTTAAATATTTCAGAGATATTCTGAGGTAAACTGGTAAAAATCTCATACACTTTACTACTGAATTGAGAAAAAATTTCTTTTAATGACATCATGGTAAACATCCCCCTTTTAATATATTTTATATGGGAGTTTGTTTCTAAATAAAAAAACGTATTCCAATAATAGGAATACGACTTGATTAATATTCAAAACACTTCCCTACGCTGGTTCTAACCAGATCAGGTGTTGAGGGTTAGTGAAAAAATCACCTCTCAGCCAAAGGCACCCCTAGCACACTTATTAACATTTACCATCTAAAGTATATATCTTTCTGAAGAATTAATCAATAATATTTAGATATTATGAAGATGGTACCTAAAAATAGTTTTGTATAAAAATATAAGATTATTATACACTGGTACTATTTGAATAAGTCTTTAAATATTGAACATTAAAGGAAGGAATTGAAGTTATTTTAATTCATTTTTATATTGGTTAAACAATGCAACATATCTGTCGATAAACCCTTGACCTTTATTCTCTAAATAATGAACAATATCATGCTGTCCTTTTTCTTCCATTTCCATCACAATATTAGTCCCGTAGGAATCTTGATAGTAGGTTCCAAGCTTCTCATATACTTTGTTGATATCATTACCATTTTTCTTACAGTAACTTTCTATAAGATTTATAAGATACCTTCCATTCATTTAATTTCATCCTTTCTTAAATATCAATATACATATAATCTTATTGATATTATTGACTTTCATATAATTTTTTAATCGATTACTATAGTAGATTTTTTAATGAAGGGATTTATCATTTATTCCTTAATATTAGAATATCCAATATGTACAGCTTTTGTTAATACTAAAAGATAGTTAAGTGAAATTTTAAGAAATAGTATACAATTTATAATAAATGTAGTTTTTATATGTTAGATTTTTTTAGTAATAGTTTTATTTGATTTTTTAGGACAGGTATAATTAAATCTATAATCATAGTAATATAATGTGTGATAGAATTAAGTATAGATTTAGAAATGTTTAGTTTTTAGATTATTTCTTTATAGTTTATTGTGAAGAAGGGATGAGAAAAATATGATTATAAATAGAGAAAAAGCTAAAAAAGTTTTTGATGAGTATGTAAAAATGTATGACAGTGATAATGAGATGATAAAATTAAAAATTGACCATACATATCGTGTAAGTAAACTTTGTGAAAAAATAGCGTTTAGCTTAGGATTTAATAAAAATGATATAGATATTGCATGGCTTCTTGGGCTTTTACACGACATAGGAAGATTTGAACAGGTAAAAAGATATGGTACTTTTAATGATGCATTGTCTATTGATCATGCTGTACTAGGTGTAGATATTTTGTTTAATGAAAATAAAATTCGTGATTTTGTTGAAGATGATAGTGAAGATCAATTAATAAAAAAAGCTATTCAATTTCATAATGCCTATAAGGTTCCAGAGGAATTTTCAAAACGTTTTATGGATTTTTGTAATCTTTTGAGAGATGCAGATAAAATAGATATCTTCAAAGTAAATATTATGGTGCCGCCAGAGTATGTATATGGAGTAAGTAAAGATGAGTTATATGATTCTACTATTACCCAGGAAGTAATGGAAGATTTTAAGAAAAAGAACACTGTACTTAGAAAGTTAAAAAGAACAGCAGTTGACAACTTAGTTGGTCATATATCATTAATTTTTGGACTTGTATATAATGAGAGCATAGAAATTGCAATGGATATGGGGGATTTTCAGCAATTACTTGAATTCAGATCCAAGAATAATATTACTAATAGACAGTTTGAAGAAATTAGAGAATTAACGAATAAATATATTAATTACAAAATAGAGAGTAGATAATAAAATATTTGAAAAACATGTTTCATAAGATAAATAAATTTATTATTTCTTATGAAACTTGAGTTTCAGTTTTTCCTAATCTTATTGGAATATATATAAATATCGATATAATGATTTATATAAAATACTTTATAATAAGGTAGGGAGAAAACAAATGAGCAAAATAAAAGCAATTGTTATGGATGTTGATGGCACACTTACAAATGGGAAGAAGCAAATTCCTGAAAAGACAAAAGAGGTACTTTTAAAAGCCCAGTCAAAAGGAATAAAGCTAATATTAGCATCAGGAAGACCTACAACTGGTCTGATGGAATTTGCAAGAGAATTAGAAATGGACAAGAACAATGGACTTCTAGTTTCATTCAATGGATCAAAGGTTGTAGACTGTGAGAATTTTAAGGAATTATTTAATGAACCAATGAGTGTTGAAGATGGAAAAGCAGTCCTTGAGCATATGAAAAAGTTCAAAGTAAAGCCTATGATTGATAAAGGTGAGCATATGCTAGTTAACAATGTTTTTGATAATATAGTGCATATGAAAAATGGAAATGAAATAAATATTATTGAATATGAATCAAGAGGTGGGAATTATAAATTATGTGAGATAGATGATCTTGCAGAATATGTTGATTATCCATTAAATAAAATACTTACTGCAGGAGATGCAGATTATTTAAAAGAAAATTATAAAGAAATGATGAAGCCTTTTGAAGATAAGCTTAGCTGTATGTTTACAGCGGAATTTTATTTTGAATTTACTGCTAAAGGAATAGATAAGGCAAAGGCATTAGATACAGTACTTAAACCGATGGGTATAAATGAAGAAAATATAATATCTTTTGGTGATGGACAAAATGATTTATCTATTATAAAATATGCTGAAATTGGTGTGGCAATGGAAAATGCAGTTGATGAATTGAAAGAATATGCAGATGAAATAACTTTGTCTAATGAAGAGGATGGAATAGCGTATTCGCTACTAAAGCACATACCGGAATTAAATTGTTAATATTAGAATTATAATTTATAATGTTCATGAGGTGATCTTATGAACATTTTTTTTAAAATTGATGAATTAGTAGACTTAACGGAAAATGAAAAAATATTAGTTGAATTTATAAAGAGTAAACGTTTTGAGTTTGCAGAGCTAGAAGTTGAAGATATTTGCAATCAGTGATTTGTATCTAAATCTACTATATATCGTTTGTGTAAGAAGTTGAATCTTATTGGATTATCACAGTTGAAAGTAGCAGTATCAGCAGGGGTGAAGGATTATGTTCAAGAGCAAGTTGATTATGATTTTCCAATTAAATCAAATCAGACCCAAACTGAAGTATTAGATAGTTTAAAAACTATTTATAGTAGTACAATAAACAGTACATATAATTTAATGGATTTACAAGAATTAAAATATATCGCATTACAACTAAAAAAAGCAAATGTTATAGATATTTATACATCAGCTGGAAATATATTTTTTGCAGAAAACTTTAAATTTCAAATGGCGGAAATTGGAGTTAATATAAATGTGCCAGAAGAAGAATATTTGCAGCATTTGACAGCTTCAACAAGTGATGAAAATCATGCTGCAATTGTTATATCATTTGGAGGACGAGGAAGATGTACAAGTAGCATTATTGGTCTTTTAAAGGAGAAAAAAACACCGATTATTTTAGTAACATCTACTGATGATAATCCTTTAAAGAAATATGCAAAACATATTTTATATATGAGTTCCTTTGAAAATCACTTTAATAAAATATCATCATTTTCGACAAGGTTGTCATTACTATATATTTTAGATGTAATCTACGGATGCTATTTTAAGCTTGACTATGATAAAAACATTAAATATAAAACTGATACATATAAAAGAATGAGGAAATATCCAAAAGATTATGAATGCTGATAAATAAAGTGAATATATTTCATTCAATATAAGGAACATTTTATATAAAATAAGAATAATATATTATATAAATAAAAGTATTGACAAGGATACAATATAAGATTAGTATCAGATAGGATAAAAAAATAAATTTGTTAGGTGAGGCTCCTATAAAGATATATGCCGCTACCCAGAAAAATCGAGAGATTCCAACGGGTTAACAGAAATTATCGCAAAGGTAATTTTTAATGTGGCTGACTAGAAAGTCAAAGCTCTATAGTGCTAAAGCTCTACAACTAAGGAATTATATATTACTTAGCGTTAATAGAACTTTTAAATTATGGATTTTTAGGACTTTTTAGTGATGAACTGAAAAGTCTTTTTTATTTACTATTATATCTAATATTATAAAGTGTAGTTGTTATAGTGAACTCATGCATATAAATTAGAAATTAATTTTTAGCTAAAATATACTTAAAAATAATTTATATTTTGAAAAAGAGATTTTAGAAAAGCCTGTGCCTTTCAAATACAATTGTCAATAAAACAAGGGGGGGAAAGTAAATGGATTCAGATGCCAGTAAGACGAAAAGAATCACTGGAAAATTGAATAAAAATAATGAAGATGATGAAGTTTGCTTGCCGCAATTTCTTCATTGTCTTGTAAGTATTGGAGGATGTAGAAATGAATTGTGTAATGACAAAAGAAAGACTATTAGAAATTTTACTTTATGGAAGTGATAAAGAGTTACAGGAAGCAATAAATAAAATCCATCCAGCAGATATTCTTGATATTATTCATGATGAGGAAAATGATTTTGTTAAAATATTAAACAGACTTCCTGATTGGATGATTGCAGATATTATCGAAGAAGAAGAGGACGAAGAAAAATATGAAATTCTCAAAAATTTCTCTGAAAATAAGCAAAAGAATATTTTAGGAGAGATGTTTTCTGATGAAATAACTGACATGGTAGGGGCTTTAGATGAAGAGGAATCCAAGGAAGTACTAGAAAAGATAGATGAAGATGAAAGAAAAGATGTACAGAAATTATTAAATTATGATCCTGATACAGCAGGAGGCATAATGGCAACTGAATTTGTTTCTATTAGAGAAAATAAATCTATAGGAGAAACTTTGAAATATCTTCAAGAGGAAGCACCAGATGCTGAAAGTGTTTATTATCTATATGTTGTAGACAAAATGGATATTTTAAAAGGAGTTGTATCATTAAGAGATATAGTATGTACACAATTCGATACTAAAATTTCAGATATTACTAATAACAATGTAATAAGTGTAAAGTATGATGTTGACCAAGAGGAAGTTGCAAATATTTTTGAAAAGTATGGATTCTTATCAATGCCTGTAGTTAATGAAAACAATAAATTATTGGGAATGGTTACTGCTGATGATATTATGGAAGTATTAAAAGATGAATCAACAGAGGATATACATCGTCTTGGTGGAATTGACAAAGAAGAAAAGGTTGATGGAACATTAAGTGAATCAATAAAAAGCCGACTTCCATGGTTAGTTATAAATTTAGTTACTGCAATACTTGCAGCTTCTGTTGTTGGTGCATTTGAAGGAACAATATCTAAAGTTGTATCACTTGCTACTTTTATGCCAATAGTAGCAGGTATGGGAGGCAATGCAGGGACTCAAAGTTTGACTATCATTGTAAGAGGTATAGCTTTAGGTGAATTAACAGGAGAAAATGCATGGAGAATATTCTTTAAGGAGTTATTAGTAGGACTTACAACTGGAGTTGCAATTGGTGCTATTATTTGTGGACTAGGTTATATATGGGAAAGAAATATGATTTTTGGAATAGTTATAGGAATTGCTATGATATTAAATATGATGGCAGCAACTACTTCAGGATTTATTGTACCAGTCGTATTAAAAAAATTAAAAGTAGATCCAGCACTTGCTTCAGCAGTGTTTGTTACTACTGTAACAGACGTTTTAGGATTTTTCTTCTTTTTAGGACTAGCTACAATGTTTATACAATATTTAATTTAAAAATATTAAATATTAATAATATATGATTTGGAAGTTTATATGAAAAGTTATATAGAATATTTATGATAGTGATCTTAATGATTATTTGTGGAATATTAAGCACTTGCTTATTTTTGATAGGCAGGTGCTTTTTTTATATTGTCTTGTTTAGAAAATTTTTTCATATATAAATAAATTAAAAAAATTTAAAAAAAGTGAAACTTTTTATATAGTGTAGAACGTCTAATAATATGAAAGGGGAAAGAACTGTTATGAACATATTGATTATAAAGATGAATTTATTTAAGATCACATACTTTGATTAAATAAATCTTGATTAAATAAACATACATTAATGATGAAAGAGAAAGGTGTACAAGTATATATGAGAAAAAGACGAGTAAATAAGAAAAAAAGAATGATATTAACACTAGTATGTTTGATTTTCATGGGAGCATTAATGTGTAAAGCATGGGCTTCGGTGGATGGTAAAGTACATATAAACAAAGAACAGACTAAAATGGAAGAAGAACAAAATAAGATTGCAGAAGAAAAAAGTAGACAAGAAGAAGAGCAAAAAAAGATTGAAGCGGAACAGAGAAAAATTGAAGAGGAAAAGAAAAAGAATATTGTTGGAGTGAAAGCAGAAGCAGAAAAATTTTCATATGATGCTTCAAAAGTAGCAGAGAAATTAAGTAAATATAATTATTCTAATGATGGAAAAAAGATAGTATTTTTAACTTTTGATGATGGAACTTCTACAACTGTTACCCCTGAAATACTAAGAATCCTAAAAGAAGAAAATGTAAAAGCAACATTTTTTTTAACAGGACAAAATATTGAAAGAGGTGGAGATAAGGCAAAAAGTCTTATAAAACAGGAGTTTGATGACGGACATGCCATTGCAAATCATTCATATAGCCATGATTATAAGATCTTGTATCCAAATAGAGTACTAAATTTAGAAGCTTTTAAACAAGATTTTAATAAAACAGACAAGATATTAAAGGAAGTATTAGGGGAAAACTTTTCAACAAGAGTGATAAGATGTCCAGGAGGTTACATGTCATGGAAGGGAATGGGTCAATTAGATGAATATTTAAAGGAAAAAAATATGTTTTCAATTGATTGGAATGCTTTAAATGGAGATGCTGAGGGAAAAAGAAAAAATGCAGAAGAATTAAAAAATTATGCAATTAAAACAGCAGAAGGAAAAGAAATGGTAGTTATTCTAATGCATGATACTTATGGGAAAGAAGAAACAGCAAAGTCATTACCTGGCATAATAAAATATTTTAAAAATAATGGATATGAATTTAGAACACTTGTATAAAATCTTAACAAATTTGCTCAAACAAAAAATATATATTTAATTACAATAGCACATTATTAATTGAGAATTAATAATGTGCTATTGTAATTAATAAATAGATTACTCATTTCTTCATGGATTTTAACCAATAATCTTTTTGTTCAGGTATTATGTTAATTGAACAAACACCTTTTTTGAACCATTCACAAGTATTACAAATATTAAAAAATTTTTTAGGGTCATATCTTTTATAAATATTGTTTATTATATAAGAAAAATCATATTCAGTATTTATATTTAATTTATATTCTTTTAAAGTATTGTTATCTAATAATCTTACTTTATCCTCGAAGAGGCAAACACCTAAAGATTTACTAGGACAGTGACTGCAGATCATATCACACTGGGATACTAATTTTATTTTTACATTATTGTCTTTAATTAGAGTATTTTTTATATTGTTCATGTTACTAGTAAAGTCGTAATTATAGCCAAGTCCTTTAAAAAAGAACAAACAATTTATATGATGTGGTCTGATAATCAGCATGAAAAAACCTCCAGTTAGTACGAATATAGAACTTTGAGTTATAAAAATTAATTAGATTTTTTAAACATATTAAAGTATCTATACATAATAATACTATAACAATTCATATTGTCAACTTGAAAAAAATATAGGTAAACAATAGTGGGGATTTTTAATATAACATAAGAGCTATTATTAAGAAGATAGTAATAGCTCAATTAACATTTGAAGTTTTTATTATGAGTAAAAGTTTTAAATGTTAAGAAGTTGATATTTTTTTGTACTTAACTAAATTTGATGATATAAAGGCAGTTAAAGGTATGATCAAAACGATACCTATTCCACAGCATATGGATTGAAAAAATTCTGAGCAGAATACTTTTGCATTTATTATAGTACTTAGTGAGTAATGTAATTGTTTGAAATAGATCATAAGTGTCATAAAACTGCTTATATATGCAAAAAATAATGTATTGGTCATTGTTCCCAAAATATCTTTTCCAATATTCATTCCTGATATAAAAAGTTTACGAGTACTGATTTGAGGATTAGCATTATAAAGTTCATTCATTGATGAAGATATGGAAATAGATACATCAATAATAGCACCAAGCAATCCAATTAAAACTTCACAAACTACTATTTTGGAAAAGTTAAGTTGAACGTATAAATTATAGAATGACACCAAATCTGTTTGCTCAGAGCTGAATCCCTGTATATTTGAATTTATACTTGTTTTATATACGCAAACCATAACAAGTAATATTACTATTATAACTGACATGAGAGATGATAAAGTTTTTCTGTTAAAACCATTAAGAAAAAATAAACTGAAAAAACTAATTACTATTGCACCAACAAATGTTGTTTTTATTGGATCAATTTTTGCTGCAATTAATATAAGCATAAAATATAGTGTAAAGAAATTTAATATAAGAGTAAAAAAAGATTGCATCCCACGTTTTCCACCGATAAAAATCATGAGAATAAAAAGAATTATAAGTAATATTAGGATAATATTCATAAATTAAGCCTTTCTTATCTTGTTATATTTATATATTATTATGGAAGTAAACATTGTAATGGGGATGCTTGTTACAATACCGATACTTCCAACAATAGCACGCATATACTCTAGTGAAAGATTTAGATGAAGAATATATGTAAGTGGAATGTTATTTCTTAAGTATAAAAGAATTGTTGGAATACTTCCTCCGATATATGCAAATACAAGAGTATTAGACATAGTACCCATTATATCTTGTCCAATTTCTTTTACAGATTTAATTAGAGTTTTGTTATCAATATCTGGATTTTTACTATATAATTCAGTAACAGCAGAAGCAATAGATATTGCGATATCCATAATTCCACCAAGTGTACCCACTATAAGTTCCACAAAGAATATTGATTCGGGTGGAATAGTAAGATAATCCATTTCTTCAAAGTGTATTCCATTCCAGTTATTTAAGTATATTATTGTACCGGAAATAAGAATTGATACGAATGTACCTGAGAGTGTACCAATAATAGCAGAAAAGCTTTTATTACTTTTTCCACAAACAATTAAAATTGAAGATACAATAAACAGTATACTTGCACCAAGTGAAAGAGGAATTAGGTATGAACTTTCAGCAAACTGTACAATTAAAGTAAATGTAATTATTATATTTATAAAAACACTAACAAGTGATAGAAAACCTTTAGTTCCTCCGATTATTATAGCAAGCATAACAAATATACTTAAGATATATACCATATATTTGTCTCTCTTAAAATCAGTTATATTAAAAGAAAGATTGTTGACATCATTGTTAATCTTGATAAAAACTTCATCATTTTCTTTAAGATCCAAATCATTGGCATTTGAAAAAGAAGTTTCATTATTTAAATCAATAATTTTTCCTTTAAATTCTCCATTAATTATAATAGCTTTAATTTTCTGAATTTTCATTTGTTCAGTTTTTCCATTATCTATTGCTTTATCAGTATAGCTTTCATTAATTGAAAGGATTTTTGCAATTGGTCTTTTATAATACTTTTCATTATTATTAACAAATATAATGCTGAATATGAAAATGATAAACAGCCCTGATAACCATACTAATTTTTTTTTATTTATATTGTTTAATATATTTGTAAACATGTAATACCTCATTAATTCATCAAGTTAAATTCATATATAAGTATAAAAACTTTGATAATTTAACCTTTGATTATTATTGTAAAATTGTTGAATTAAATTGTCAATAAATCACTAATTTTTAATATATTACATCTACAATAAGTACCAACCTGTGATTGTAGAACTTCATATGGAGGAATATCTATTGGAAAAAGACTATGTATTTGTAAATTATGATCAGAGAAGTGCAAACATGAGTTATTATTTGAATAAGAAAAATTGAGAGGAAGTATCTAAAAGTATAACATATGATAATTTAATGAAAAATACTAAAGATGTAGTTGATTATTTATTAAAAAGTGCCAAGAGTATAGTTTTTTTAGAGTAAATAATTAATTTAAGTAAAGTTTAGCTTATAGTTCGTTTGAAAGTGCAAGATTGTATACTACCAAACAAATAAGCAATAAAACGAGTGTAAGCATAAGCAACTAAAAGCTCAGGTTTTGAAACTGATATCTCATGAAAAGAGATATAATAATCTATTTATATTGCTTATTTATATAAAGAGCTGATTTATTCACACAAATAAGCTCCAGGAACTATTAAAAGTAATCAAATATTAATAGTTTAAAATTTTATAACTTAATTTTATGCCAAAGCAAAAATCTTATTATATTATTCCACCATATAATAAGATTTTGTTTCATAATGAAATTAAATGTAAGATAGTTTATAATTAAAATAGAGTAGGCATATTACTATTAAGAATATCTATAAATTTTTCATTAATAAAAGGCTGTGAAAATACATTATTACATGTATTTTTAAATATTTCTGTACTCATAGAAATTTCTTCTTCTATAAATTCTTCACAATCCCAACCTATGGATTCAATTACAAAAGGATATATTTCTTCAGGAGAGTTGAATATTTTTATAAATAATTTTTTATAAGGATCATTATTCCAATTACAATTAAAACTATTACAAAATTTATATAATTTGTCCATTATAGTATTTTCATCTAAAATCCATAAATTTTCCAAGAATTCATAAGATTTCTTAAATAAATCTATACCATTGGAATTTATCAAGTTATTATTATTTACTTCGGTTATTACATTATAAAAAGTATCCATAGGAATGCAAAAATCCATATAATTTGTATCAAACCATGTAAAAAACGCTGTAGATAAAAATATGTTCTGAATAAATCCAAGCAAAGAATAAGTTGATGGATATACAGAAAAACCATGCTCTAAAATATCTTTTTCAGAATTAAGAAATCCAGTATAAATTATCTTTGAATGTATAGTTATTTTATAATTATTAAAATGTCCATCAAAAAGTGTATTAGAATTATTAAAGGAGTTTTCCCAATAATAAAAATCTTTATATAAATATTTATTTGTATTTGGATATGGTGTTATGAGTTTCATAAATATAGTCATACCTTTCAATATGTTATAATTTGATAAAAGTATAACAGAAAAAAGACTGTGTGTAAATGAAAATCATTTTCAATACATTACTCTCCAATTATAGATTCATTAAAAAATGTATATTTATTTTTTCCATTTTGTTTTGAATTATATAGGGCTATATCTGCTTTGTTAATTAATGAATTAACATTATCTCCTGTTAAATGACCAAAATTGTCATTTATGAATTTAAAATTGTCTAAATCAAGAAAAATTAATGCGCATTTAGAATTTTTATTTTGTTTAAGATATTTTTCAACTTGTGTGAAAAATACAGATTTATTACATGAAAAAGCATAAATTATTGACTTATAAAGAATTATATTATAATATTTAAATGATAATGAATATCAATTAAAAACTAAGGGGGAATTTATGATGAATATAATAATTGGAATTCTAATACCATTTTTAGGAACATCATTGGGAGCTGCATGTGTTTATATAATGAAAAAAGAAATGAATATTTTTATTAATAAGATGCTTCTGGGGTTTGCTTCAGGAGTAATGATTGCAGCATCAGTCTGGTCTTTGATTATACCTGCTATAGATATGAGTAGCCATATGGGAAGGCTATCTTTTATTCCATCAGCTATAGGGGTAGGAGCTGGAATACTATTTCTTTTAGGACTTGATAAATTGGTTCCGCATCTTCATGCTTATAGTGATAAACCTGAAGGTATAAAGCAAAATAGTTTAAAGAAGAGTACAATGCTTGTATTAGCGGTTGTTATACATAACATACCTGAAGGGATGGCTGTTGGGATTGTTTTTGCAGGTGCTTTAAATGAAGGTACGCTAATAACTCTTGCTGGCGCTTTTGCTCTTTCTATTGGAATAGCAATTCAAAACTTCCCAGAAGGAGCAATAATTTCTATGCCACTAAAAAGCCAAGGAATGAGTAAAAATAGAAGTTTTTATTATGGTGTTTTATCAGGAATAGTTGAACCAATTGGAGCTATTGTTACAATAATGTTTTCAAGCATTATTACACCTGTAATGCCGTATCTTCTTTCTTTTGCTGCTGGAGCAATGATTTATGTTGTGGTAGAAGAACTTATTCCAGAGGCATCTCAAGGAGAACACTCAGATATTAGTACAATTGGTTTTTCAGTAGGATTTATAATTATGATGATTTTAGATGTAGCACTGTCTTAACCTTAAATACAATAAATATTATATATGTAGAAAGTGATAAAATTTATGGATATTCGTAGATTTTATCACTTTTTTAGTAATAAATATTTTATAAATTAAAAACATCTATGGGCAATATCAGAATGCACTGGAAAAAATGAACAACCAAGCACGTAAGAGGAGTACCAGTAGTCAAAACATTTCAGCAGAGCATTTATTCATTTAAAAATTTCTATAATGCTATTATGGAATATAAAAAATGGACTATA